>NZ_JASJOU010000002.1:300000-600000 GCF_030068605.1 Xanthocytophaga agilis | reverse complement strand
TTCTGGGAAGAGTGGCTTGCTACAAATCCTCAGAAGCAAAAAGAAGTCAACGATGCGATAGAATTGATAAAATTGGCCGGGTTATCGGAAGATCATACGGCAAATACTTATTATCTGGAAGTCTGGCATCAGTTAAAGCGAAATAACGAACAAAATTCAAGACTAAGTCTGCCTGTATGGAAATATGCGGCTGCCTGTATAGGAATCGGTATGTTGATAGTAGCTGGTTTGTGGTGGAAATATTCAATATCACCTGAAAAAGATGAGCTAATAACATATAAAACAGGGTATGGACAAACAAAGAGTATTCAGTTGCCTGATGGTTCCAGAATTACTTTAAATACCAATTCGAAAGTGTATTTGTATGGTCATCATTGGAAGAGGCAATCAGAACGCATTGTGTATATTGATGGGGAGGCTTTTTTTGAAGTTGTGCATACTCCTGATCACAAACGTTTTATAGTAAATACTCCTCATAAATTAAATATAGAAGTACTAGGTACTAAATTCAATGTGAATGCCAGACGAAACCAGGCTGAAGTCTATTTACAATCTGGAAAAGTAAAACTCACTTCAAACACTGAAAATCTTTTGCTAGCACCAGGGCAGATGGCCGAATACAATTTGTCTGATAAGCAAATAACAGTACATTCTGTGGATGGCAAAGCGTGTACTGCCTGGCAAAACCACTTTTTTGTCTTTGATGATGAACCATTGAGTAAAGTTGCAGAAACCATAGAAGATTATTTTGGTGTGAAAGTAAGAATTGCAGACCAATCACTGGCTCAGCAAAAAATTACAGCAAGAATTCCTCAGGGAAACATTGAGGTTTTATTGGATGTACTTAGTGCAATGCTTAAAATAACAGTAACCAGGAAAAATACAGAGATCATATTGCATCAGAAACAGGTTTAAATCTCATCCTCAGAATTGAGAGGTATAT
This sequence comes from Xanthocytophaga agilis, assembly GCF_030068605.1. Classification (NCBI taxonomy): domain Bacteria; kingdom Pseudomonadati; phylum Bacteroidota; class Cytophagia; order Cytophagales; family Rhodocytophagaceae; genus Xanthocytophaga; species Xanthocytophaga agilis. The sequence goes on along the minus strand of NZ_JASJOU010000002.1, from coordinate 599,057 downwards.
AAGCAGAAACTCTTATAGAAAAGTTTATTGAGATTATTTTAATTAGTGTATTAAATGCGTATCTGTTGGATATCAGTGTGTACAATAAGTTTTCTAATGAAAGCTACTGTGGGTTCTAAGTAAATATAAAATCCAAACCATTCCGATCCTTATGAATAAAACTCCACCAAATAGGGTAAGAGTTTTTGTATTTCTATGGCTCTGTTTGTCATTACTTTCTAAAGTGACAGCCCGGGATCTAGCATTTTCAGATACGTTTGGCAAACAACAAAGTATACACAGGACTGTTCAACCACAATCTCTGATACGTATTCTACAGGATTTGGAAGAAATATATCATGTTAACTTTGCCTATCAGAAAAAGAATCTTGAAGGAAAATTTGCTGAAATAAATCTGGCTTCCTGTACAAATCTGGATCGTTGTCTCGATCAGCTTCTTCATCCTTTAAAACTGACATACAAAAAGGTCAACAATGTGTATGTAATCCAGGAGATGGAAAAGGCAACAGCATCATCACATAGCAGGGTTCAGAAAAAAGAAAATACAGCTATTGCTACAACGATTCAAGGTATAGTGAGAGATAATCAGAATGAATTACTTCCAGGAGTTAGTGTGATAGTTAAAGGTACTGATTTAGGTACCATAACAAGTATAGATGGTAAATATTCCATAGCTGTACCTGCTGAAGATAGTGTACTGGTATTTTCATTTGTTGGGTACACGACAGAAGAGATTATTGTAGGTTCCCGTACTACAGTTGATGTCAATCTTTTTGAAGATGTAAAGTCATTGGGAGAGGTGGTTGTGACCGCATTGGGTATTCCGCGTCAAAAACGTTCGTTAACATATGCTACACAGGAAGTAACGTTAGAGGAAATAAATGAAGTACGTGATCCTAACTTTGCCAATACATTACAGGGAAAGGTAGCAGGTTTGATGGTAACGTCTTCTGGTTCAGGTGTGGGTGGCGCGACACGCATTATATTGCGTGGAAATCGTTCTATCCAAGGTTCAAATGATGCGTTATATGTGATTGATGGAATACCTATTGATAATTCTACTCCCGGAGGAGCTGTTACCAGTGACTTTGGTGGAACAAATGGAATAAATGGAGCATCAACTATTAACCTGGATGATATTGAAACCATAACAGTTCTGAGGGGAGCTTCTGCGGCTGCATTGTATGGAAGCCGTGCTGCAAATGGTGTTATCCTGATTACAACTAAAAAAGGGAAGGATGGCAAGGTTGCTGTAGATCTTAATTCAGTAACTACTGTTGAGTCTGTTTTTACACTGCCTAAATTGCAGAATACATATGGACAAGGTACTGCTGGTACTTTTGTGGGAAACGGAGCTTCCAGCTGGGGGCCCACAATGAAAGGACAAATAGTAACCGACTGGACTGGAAATGAGGCTAGGTTAACACCACAAACAGATAATGTAAAAGACTTTTTTCGCAATGCCGTCTCATTAAGTAACTCAGTAGGTGTAACAGCAGGTTCAGAGAAGATAAATACCTATATTTCTTATTCTAATAACGCCGCTAGGGGAATTATTCCCAACAATAATCTGCAACGTCATATACTTAATTTACGATTGGGCTCACAGATTACAAAGAAATTATCTACAGATGCTAAGATCACTTACACTAACCAGAAAATAGATCATGTGGTAATAACCGGAGAACAGAATGCTCCGGTTATTGACATTTATAAAATACCCCGAAGCATTCTTCTGAATGATATAAAGAACTATTCTGTACTAAATGATAAAGGCATTGCAAAACCCCATTACTGGACAACTTCTTCTATTTATAGCAATCCTTACTGGATGACAAATGACTACAACCACAATGAGACACGAAATCGTATTAATGGATTTATTCTGGTAAAATATCAATTAACAGATTGGTTAACTATTCAGGGACGTGCTGGTCGGGATAATTATACAGATCGTATTGAAACCATTGGACCTGCCAATACAACAATATGGGCTACTTCTGATGGAGGTGCATATAGCCTTAACTATACATCCGTCTATGAAAACTGGTATGATCTGATGGTGACTGGGAATAATCGATTGAACGAAAATCTTAGATTAAATTATACACTAGGTGGTATTGTCAATACACAAGGGTATGAGATAAATAGCAACACCGCCAATGGCCTTAATATTCCAAACCGGTTTAATTTAGCTTTTGCAACAGCCATTGTAACAGATCAAGATTATTCTAAGCGACAAACACAATCTTTATTTGCTACAGGACAATTAGCATTTAAAGATTATTTATTCCTCGATTTCAGTGGACGTAACGATTGGCAATCCACTTTACCAGCTCCCTATTCCTTTTTTTATCCATCTGTTGGGTTAACAGGTGTAATTTCAGACATAGTAAAGTTACCAGACGTATTTTCGTTTCTGAAAGGACGTATTTCCTATGCTCAGGTTGGGAATGGGGCTAACCCATATATGTTAAAGAATATCTATGAATATAGTCAGGGTGGCGCTATTGGACAGGGATTCATCAGCCGTAGTACAACCAAAGCAATTCCTGATCTGAAACCTGAAATTACGGAAAATATTGAAATGGGCATTGAAGCTCAGTTTTGGAATAACAGAGTAGGAGTTAATGCAACCTATTACAAAACAAACTCAATCAATCAGTTGCTGACATTAAGTCTTCCAGTTCCCTCCGGTTATGAAAGTCAGTATATAAATGCAGGTAATATTCAAAATAAAGGGTTGGAAATAGTTCTAAATGCTACACCTGTTAAAAAATCAAATGGCTTTACCTGGGATATCGCATTGAATTATGCCCGAAATATAAACACTATTTTGTCACTATCTCAGAAAGTGAAAAAGTCATATCTGGGCGGAACTGTCATACGATCTGCTATTGCTGTTGCTGCTGAGGGTGGCCATTATGGTGATTTGGAGGGATATACCTGGCAAAGAACTACAGATGGACGGTTTGTAGTAGATGCATCCGGAAAACCTGTTGGAAATACCTCTGCTGGTCAGGTATTGGGTAATTATAATCCAAAGTTCATGGCTGGTTTAACAAATACCCTTACCTATAAAAATGTTTCTCTTCGGGTTCTTATTGATGGAAGATATGGCGGCATTATGGTTTCCGGCTCAGACCAAAACCTGGCCTATGATGGAAATAGTGACTATACCACCAAATATAGAGAGGGTGGCTTGGTATTGAATGCTGTTGTAGCAAATGCAGATGGTACCTACTCTGAAAATACAAAGGATATTAATGCTGAAATTTTCTGGACTACAGTTTCTACTGGTCGCTATGCCTGGGGAGAATTCTTTACCTATGATGCTACAAACTTTCGTGTAAGAGAGTTGGCTTTGGGATATGAGTTTAAAGTAGGTAAAGGTTTTCTGAAAGCTGCTAAACTTTCCTTCATAACCCGTAACTTGTTCTTTATCTATCGAGGTAGTTCTATTTTGGATATTCCTGGCATTGGCAAACGTAAAATGTGGTTTGATCCGGAGATGAATCTGGGGAACGGCAATTTGCAGGGGATAGAATATGGCAACCTGCCATCTACACGTAGCTTTGGTTTAAATCTGAAGTTGTCAATTTAAATTGAGAGAACTCTTCCAATTTGTCTTGTCTGAATTAGTATGAGAGATGTAATAACTAAGAGAATTCGCAAATGTGGAATATCACTTCTATCTAGACTTATCTTGTTCCTTGGGATGTTAAGCTGTACAGGTAATTTTGATAAAATGAATACAAGCAAGACAGGGTTGTCTGAAGTAGGAATACGTGAAATAGGCTTCTTGTTATCAAAAGCACAGTCTGCTGCATCATACACAGGTATAAATTATCAAACCGCACAAAATCTGTTTGCAGATTTATATGCTCAATATTTTGCTACTACCGCAACCTATTTTAATTCAGATAGATATGTTATACGCCAGGATTGGATTACTACACAATGGTCACAGGTATATGTGGGTACGGTTCCTCAATTGTTGTCTATTATGGCGAATACAGACTCTACTTCTGCCGAACATGCCATTGCAAAGATTTGGTGGGTGTGGACTTTTCATCGTACCACGGATTATTATGGACCAATCCCATATTTTAGCGCTGGACACGGTACAGAGTCTGTCCCTTATGACGCACAGGATAAGATATATAATGATTTCTTTAAGAAACTGGATGAGGCACTGGCCGTTTTAATAACCGTTACCAGTGAGGCTTCTACCTATGGGCCCTATGATCTGATTTATCATGGGGATATTAGCAAATGGATCAAGTTTGGTAATACGCTTAAGCTACGATTGGCTATGCGGGTTTCAAAGGTTGAACCAAAACTTGCCAGGCAAAAAGCAGAAGAAGCCGTAGCTGCAGGAGTAATGGAAACTGCAGGAACATACAGTGTTCCACAGGATGATGCCTATATGGATAAGCCCAACCTGAACGGAGATGCCAATGGATTAGCGTATATATCCAGTTGGGGAGAGTTTCGAATGAGTGCAGCTATGGAATCTGTGTTGAAAGGATATGATGATCCGCGTATAGGGAAGTATTATTCTCCATCTGTAAAAACAGGTACTTATGAAGGATTACGTAATGGGTATAGCAGCACGGAATTGTCTACTTTATCTGGTAACAGTGCTGATGACAATTCCAACTCCGGGCCTTTGTTGAACGGTGATAATTTTACCAATACTGCAGCTTTAACTCGTCCGCAGAATATCATGCATAGCGCTGAGGCATACTTCATTCGTGCAGAAGGTGCTTTACTTGGCTGGAATATGGGTGGAACTGCACAGGAGTTATATGGGAAAGGAATTCGTGCTTCATTAATTCAATGGGGTATCACAGATGAAAATTCCATAGCTTCATATATCAACAGTTCTAATACCCCTATCGCACCAGATGATGCTGTTCATTCTGCTGCACTATCCAATACACCTATTAAGTGGGCAAGTGACAAAACAACACAATTGATACAGATTGCCATCCAGAAATGGGTGGCTCTATATCCAGATGGGGTGGAGGCATGGGCTGATTTGCGTCGCTCAGATCAATTGAAGCTCTATGACCGTATAAATTCAGATAATGCCGATTTACCAGCAAATGTTTTGATTAAACGTCTGCCTTTCCTGACAAGTGATGCACAAAGTAATGGCGCCGCTGTAGAAGCAGCCAAAAGTTTACTGGATGGAAGTGACTCGCCTGGTACACCTCTTTGGTGGGATAAATAAATTAAGTGTACATACTTAATAAGACAGAGAGAATAATGTGTATATGCTCATTCTGTTCCTTATTTACTATCTATAAAGTCGAGATCTGTATATGTTTAAGGAAGATGAATAGTAGCCTAGAGTAGTCTTATGAAATACAGGTAAAAGATCTGGCATCTAAGCTTGTTAGGTGAAAATCATAAATAAGTAAGAAAAAATTTAAAGCAAAAGGTTAGATTCTGGCAGGAGTGTCGTTTTGTGAAGTGAAAGCCTTTTTGGAGTAAGTATTTATTTGAGCAATTATCATAACCACATATCAATTTAACATCTTTCACTTTATCTGCTTTTCCACCATGACAACACAAAGACGATCTATCCTGAAAAGAATCATTGGCTCAGTGGCCGGCATTGCAGGAGTTGGTCTAACGGCTAAGGCATCTGTAAAAGAAGTCTCACCAGAAAAAGAAGTAAACAATGTAACCATGTATGATGATGTGCCATTGTTCTCTGGTTCAACTAAATTTGGCAATCTGGTATTTATAGCAGGGAAAGGTGCTCACTTTGAAGGTGATATTAAAGCACATACTGATCACGTACTGAAAGAACTTGAGGCAGAATTGAAGAAAGCTGGCTCTTCTATGGAAAAAGTGTTGAAAGTAAGTGTGTTTCTGCATGATCTGAATGATTATAAAGCCATGAACGAAGTTTTCAAAGGCCGTTTTGGCAATAAGCCTCCAGTCCGTACTACTGTTGCAGTATATGGTGGCGTTCCGGGTGATTCATTGGTAGAAATGGATTGCATTGCCTATATCTAAACTGATAATACCCTCATTGAAAAATAAACTGTCTGCTTTACATCTAGCAAATGTAATTGCGGTGTCTATTGTGTAAGTAAACCGCATCCTATGGATGCGGCTTTTCTTCTCTTGTAGCCTTAACATCTCTCATTTTGTATATCTTTCTTATATCTGCCTGACAGCCATCTCCTGGCAAAAGGTACAAATCCGTCGTTTATGTTATCAAGAAGAAAACTTCTTCAGCGTTTGTCCAGCTTTCCATTATTAGGTGGAATGTTTGGGAGCACTATTCCATTTGTCTCTACACAAGCTGCTACAGCAGTCGTAAAGCGGGATCTATTTAAAGAGTTGGGTGTGCGTACCTTTATTAATGCAGCCGGAACACTGACATATATGACAGGCTCACTGATGCAGGAAGAGGTTTTACAAACTATTCAATATGCCGCTCAGGAGTTTTGTCTGTTGGATGAGTTACAGGATAAAGTAGGAGAACGCATTGCGAAACTGGTACATTCGGAAGCCGCTGTGGTTACATCTGGAGCTTTTTCAGCCCTCACATTAGGACTGGCAGGAGTGTTGACAGGAACAGATCAGAAAAAAGTAGAACAACTGCCTCATCTGGAGTATACAGGAATGAAGTCAGAGGTGATTGTTCAAAAAGGCCATGATATTGTGTATCTGCACTCGCTGATGAATACAGGTTGTAAGATTGTATTTGTGGAAACTGTTGAAGATGTAGAAAAAGCGATTAATGAACGTACGGCACTGATGTGGTTCCTGCATATTCAGTCTGATAAAGGGAAAATACAACACGAAGAATGGGTAGCACTTGGCAAAAAGCACAATATTCCTACTGCGATAGATATTGCTGCTGATGTACCTCCTGTTGAGAACTTATGGAAGTTCAATGATATGGGCTTCAGCTTTGTAGCTGTATCGGGTGGTAAGGCCATGCGTGGTCCTCAAAGTGCTGGTATTTTGATGGGCAAGAAAGAAATCATCGCTGCTGCCCGAATGCATATGCCTCCGCGTGGGTTTAATATAGGCCGGGGAATGAAGGTCAATAAAGAAGAGATTCTGGGAATGTATGTAGCACTGGAAAACTTTATTAAACAGGATTTTAGTAAGTTATGGAAAACCTGGGAGGATGGGGTTGCACATATCCAGAATACAGTAAAGCCTATTGCTGGAATTACTACTGAAGTAACTGTAAATCCTCTGGGTAACCATACGCCAAGTTTAAAAATAGAATGGGATACCAACAAGATAAAAATGGCTGGCAAAGATCTTCAGGAGAAACTACGTTTTGGCAATCCCTCTATCGAAATAGGAGGAAGTGGTCCTAGTCACATTAACCTGACCGTTTGGATGATGAAACCTGGACAGGAGAAAGTTGTCGCGACCCGGATTAAAGAAGAACTGACAAAAGCTTCTGCATAATACATATTCTGAAACTTAGTCACACAGAATAGATTCCATTAAAATTTACCTCACAATTCTGTTACATCAGCTACCTTTCTATAAAGTCTGATGTAACAGCCTTTGCCCTATTTCTGTCCATGCGGATACAATTACAGTTTTTGATTCTTCTGGCTTGCTTATGGGCTGGAAATGTTCATGCACAGACGTATAGTCTGCTGATCAAAGGAGGTCATGTTATAGATCCCAAAAATGGTATCAATGGGGTAATGGATGTTGCTATTAACGCTGATACTATCGCTAAGGTTGCTAAGAGCATACCAGAAAAGCAAGCCCGTCAAGTAGTACAAGCCAAAGGTATGTATGTGACGCCTGGGCTTATTGATATTCATACACACAATTTTTTTGGTACTGAGAAAGGACGGTATCTGAGCAATAGTTTTGATGCATTACCACCAGATGGATTTACGTTTCGGGTAGGTGTAACAACTATTGTCGATGCAGGATGTGCAGGTTGGAAGACATTTCCAACATTTAAAGATCAAACGATTGATCATTCACAGACGCGGGTACTTGCATTGCTGAATATAGTAGGAGAAGGCATGAGAGGCGGAGCTTATGAACAGAACACACAGGATATGGATGCCAAGATGACAGCAAGTGTGGCACGTCAGTATCGGCAATATGTAGTAGGTATAAAAGTAGCACATTATATAGGTGCAGAATGGACGCCGGTAGATCGTGCGGTAGAGGCAGGAAAAATAGCCAACATTCCTGTTATGGTTGATTTTGGTAGTAGCACACCTCCTTTGCCGATTGAAGAATTATTTATGAAACACTTACGTCCTGGTGATATCTTTACTCATTGCTTTGCACGTTTAGGGAGTCGTGAACCTATTGTGGATTTGACTACTAATCAGGTGAAGCCATTTGTATGGGAAGCACAGAAAAAAGGAATCATCTTCGATGTAGGGTATGGGGGGATCAGTTTTTCGTATGCACAGTCTATACCTGCTTTGAAAAGTGGTTTTTTCCCAAATACAATTAGCACAGATATTCACACAGCAAGTATGAATCATTCGATGAAAGATATGCTTAATGTGATGTCGAAGTTTTTGAATATGGGTATGGACCTGCCATCTGTGATCAAAGCTAGTACATGGGCGTCGGCTCAAGCGATCAAACGTGAAGAACTCGGACATCTTTCGCAGGGTGCTGTGGCTGATGTAGCTGTTTTTTCTATGAGAGAAGGTGATTTTGGTTTCTTTGATTATACAGGTTACAAAATAAATGGAAAATATAAAATGGAATGCGAGCTGACGGTTCGGGCAGGTAAAGTAGTCTATGACCTGAATGGGATTGCCGTTCAGGCAGAATCTGGTTCCGGACAATCTACAACTAAACACTAAAATTCAACTGAGAGATGCGCTTCTTTTTTCTCGCTTCGTTTTTTGGATTGTTACATGTGTTTTCCTCTGACGTTTTTGCTTTTGTAGATGATTCTACAAAGACTGTTATCCGAAAAACCAGTGATTTTACTATTACTGGAGATGGAAAATCTAAAAGCTGGGAAAAAACGGAATGGATAAAGATTCCTGTGCTGGAATCTGCAGGTGATTCTTCTTCCACATTGGTAAAACTCTTGTATTCAGATACAGGATTGTATTTTCTCTTTCAATGCCAGGATCAAAAGCTAACCGCAACCATAGAAAAGGATTTTGGAGCCTTGTTTAATGAGGATGTCGTTGAAGTTTTTCTGTGGCCAGATCCTTCTGTTCCTATCTATTTTGAATATGAACTTTCACCTCTTAATTATGAACTACCACTTCTTATACCCAATATAAACGGAAGACTGAATGGTTGGCTACCTGCGTTTTATGAGAGGAAACAAAGGACACAACATGCAACTACTATCCAAGGTGGTACACGAAAATCGCTGGCAAGTGTTACCGGATGGACTGCCGAATTCTTTATTCCTTATCGTTTATTGAGTCCTCTTGTTTCTGCTTCTCCAAAATCAGGAGATCACTGGAGGGGAAATCTTTATCGGATTGATTATGATAAGGTATATACAACATGGACCTGGTCAAAAGTGAGTGTTTACCCAAATAGAAAGGCTAGCTTTCATGAGTACCAGAAATTTGGTACATGGATCTTTGAATAAAACGAATTGCAATGCTTTAGCGCCCAATGTCCTTCAACCACTATCAGCGTACATTTCTGTAATGTAGACATTCTAAATATTTTCTTAATCAAACTCTCATCGATAGGTGTCATCCTATTGATCGTGAGAGGTATTGCTGTATATTTTATGAACTATAATAGAATATATAGGAGTCTAAGTGAATAAAATACAAAAAAAGATTAGAAATACAGAGTAGATCCTTCCTGGCAGGTCGTTTAGATAGTAAAGTCTGCCAGATTATCTTCTCCGAGATAAAGCAATCTGATGCATTCCTCTTATTGGAGAAATAACATAGTTGAATGGATTGTTGGAGTTGGCTTAGACTCATTGCATTGCCTCTACATCTGACTAAAATATAGAAATTCAATGAACCACTGTTCCATCTTACAACAGTTAATGGTATTCCTATGTTAAATCGAAGAAAACTACTGAAACAATTATCCTCCCTACCATTTGTAGGATACCTAATGGGGTGTTCCAACTTTATACTGGGTAAAGACACAATCCTGCTAATGCAGAAACTCTCCTCTATAGAGATTATTTTACAGAATCTGGTGTACATATACAACCAGAGGTATAGAAGTATCTTATTTTTTGATTCTTATCCTGTCATTTGTTAATCATGAGGAAAGTTCTATCTCTTTTTTTGTGTCTGTGTATAGGCATTGTTACACTTCATGCACAGACATATAGTCTGCTGATCAAAGGAGGTCATGTTATAGATCCCAAAAATGGTATCAATGGGGTAATGGATGTTGCTATTAACGCTGATACTATCGCTAAGGTTGCTAAGAGCATACCAGAAAAGCAAGCCCGTCAAGTAGTACAAGCCAAAGGTATGTATGTGACGCCCGGACTTATTGATATTCATGGACATGTGTTCTTTGGTACTGAGCCTGACCATTATCTGAGCAACGGATTTGTAGCTGTGCCGCCAGACGGATTTACGTTTCGGGTAGGTGTAACAACCATTGTCGATGCTGGCGGTGCAGGCTGGAAATCTTTTCCAACCTTTAAAAATAATGTTATCGATCATTCACAAACCCGGGTTTTGTCTCTATTAAACATAGTAGGGGAAGGTATGCGTGGTGGTCCCTATGAGCAGAATACACAGGATATGGATGCCAAGATGACGGCTTTGGTCGCACGAGGCAATAAAAATTATGTGGTAGGTATAAAAGTAGCCCATTTTAGTGGTCCGGAATGGACGCCGGTAGATCGTGCGGTAGAGGCAGGAAAAATAGCCAATATTCCTGTTATGATTGACTTTGGCGGGAGTGTACCTCCTTTGCCGATTGAGGAACTGTTTATGAAACACCTACGTCCTGGAGATATTTACACTCATACCTATGCTTTACTAAATGGTCGCGAATCGGTAGTAGACGAAACAACAAAAAAGGTAAAGCCATTTGTATGGGAAGCACAAAAGAGAGGGATTATTTTTGATGTAGGGTATGGTGGCACAAGTTTTAATTATTCTCAGGCTATACCTGCTTTGAAAAGCGGATTTTTCCCAAATACCATCAGCACCGATCTGCATACCGGAAGCATGAATGGCTCGATGAAAGACCAGCTTAGTGTAATGTCGAAGTTTTTGAATATGGGTATGGACCTGCCATCTGTGATCAAAGCTAGTACATGGGCATCAGCTCAAGCGATCAAACGTGAAGAACTCGGACATCTTTCGCAGGGTGCTGTGGCTGATGTAGCTGTTTTTTCTATGAGAGAAGGTGATTTTGGTTTCTTTGACAAAACAGGCTATAAAGTGACAGGTAAACAAAAGCTAGAGTGTGAACTGACCATCCGGGCAGGCAAAGTAGTCTATGACCTGAATGGGATTACAGATCCAATAGTTTTACCCTCGGCTCCTCCTGCTAAGCATTAGTGTCTCTTTACAAAATTCATATCTACTATACACAATCACCCTAACCTTTTAATTACCCTCTCATCCTGATATGAAATTCTTTACTATGAATAACTATTTATTCTGTTCCTGGCCATCTGTTTTTTTTCATAGATGGAGTGTGTGTGCACTTATTATTATGCTAAGCATAATCACGGCATGTACTGACAAACAATCCTTACCTGAAGGCGACCCTGATAATGGCGGGCTTTTTCTTCCACAAAACTTTGAAGCTGTGGTGGTGGTAGATAGTCTGGATGGTAAAGCCCGGCAACTGGCAGTAAGTGACAATGGCGATGTGTATGTAAAAGCCCGATATGGCGGAAAAGATAGTTCGGTTATCGCTTTACGGGATACCAATCAGGATGGAAAAGCAGATGTGATAAAACTCTTTGGTGGATCAGGGCGTGAGAGAGGATATGGAACAGCTATGCGTGTATACAATGGCTATTTATATTTTACCTCTGAACTGACTGTTTTCCGTTATAAGCTGACTCCCGGCAAACTCGTTCCGGAAGGTGCTCAGGAAGTCATTCTGGAAGATGATCATCCACATGGAATGCATGAGCACATTGCCAAACCAATAACGTTTGATAATAATGGACATATGTATGTGCCTTTTGGGGCGCCATCCAATTCCTGTCAGGAGAGTAATCGTACTCCAGGATCACCTGGTATTTATCCTTGTCCGTTGTTGGAAGATCATGGTGGTGTGTGGCAGTTTGATGCTAATAAGGTAGGACAAACCCAGAAAGATGGAGTGAAGTATGCAACAGGTTTACGCAGTGTTGTTGCCATGGATTGGAATACAGATGATAATAATTTGTATCTGGTACAACATGGACGAGATGATCTGTTGCGTTTGTGGTCTGAAAAATACTCACCTTGGGAAAGTGCTGTACTTCCGGCAGAAGAATTTTTCCGTGTCCAAAAGGGAATGGATGGTGGATGGCCTTATTTCTACTATGATCAGATAAAAAAGAAGAAAGTGATCAACCCTGAGTATGCAGGTCATCAGGATTTAGTAGCCAAAGGTGATAGTCTGGAACAACCACTTATAGGCTTTCCTGGACACTGGGCACCCAATGATTTGTTTTTCTATACCGGCAATCAATTTCCGGAACATTATAAGAAAGGCGCTTTCATTGCTTTTCATGGTTCTACTAACCGGGCTCCTTATCCTCAATCTGGTTATTTTATAGCTTTTGTTCCATTTGAAAATGGAAAGCCTAGTGGGGAGTGGGAAGTCTTTGCAGATGGCTTTGCCAAAGTTGATCCTATCGTTAATGTAAGTGATGCTATTTACCGGCCTATGGGTATAGCTATGGGACCAGATGGTTCCTTATATATATCAGAAACGGAAAAGGGTAAGGTATGGCGTATTATGTACAAAGGCGATAAACAAAATTTTGGCAAGGAACAGTTGGCCTCTATGGAAAAACGAAAACTTGTATCTTCTATCCGTACGCCTGATCAACAGAAAGATATTATAAAAGCAAGTGGGCTGATAGTGGCTGGTCAAAAAGTATTTGACACCTATTGTATTGCATGTCATCAGCAAAATGGACGTGGAGATTCACAACGTTTTCCTCCATTGGGTGGATCAGAATGGGTAGTTGGAGATAAGGAAAGATTGATCAAAGTATTGCTTAATGGACTGGAAGGCCCTATTGAAGTAAAGGGTAAACCCTATAATAATCTGATGCCTCAGCATAGTTTTCTAAGTAATGAGGATGCTGCCAATGTATTGACTTTTATCAGAAAGAATTTTGGAAATAAGGCTAGTGCCATTACCCCAGAAGAGGTAAATAAGGTGCGTAAGACAGCTGGCAAAGGAGCTGTTGCCACCAGTGAAAACTGATAAAATAATCTATACCTGCTGGATCTCTGTATATGTACTATACAGAGATCCATTTATTCACATAAAGAGACTAACACCAGACAGTTTCCATAAACGAATCAGAGGGAAATTGTTTTTTCCGGCTATTTTTGATTTTCTGATTCAAATTTTACTAGTTTTTATGAAAAGAATAGTATTTGTAACTCTTTGCCTGCTGGCAAACCTATGTAGCATTGCTCAATCTGCATCTTCTAAGGAGATTCTCTATATAGGCACTTTTGCCGATCGGGGGAGTAAGGGTATTTATGTCTTAAACTTTGACCGGGCGAATGGTAAAATATCCGAACTACAAACAGTGGGTGATGGAGCAGGTCCGTCTTTTCTGGCTATTCATCCTAACAAAAAGTTCTTGTATGCTATTTATGGGAAAGGTGTAGAGACTAAAAGCAAGAATGGAAGTGTAATTGCCTATCAGATCAATTCTGCTACTGGGAAACTGACAAAGTTAGGTAATGAACAACCATCAGAAGGCAGCGATCCCTGTCATGTTAGTATAGATCCTAAAGGTCGATTTATTTATGTTTCCAATTATGGCACAGGGAGCTTGTCTGTTTATCCTATCCAGAAAGATGGAAGTGTTGGTAAAGTTGCAGATGTTATACAACATCAGGGAAAAAGTGTGAATCCTGCCAGACAACAAGGGCCACATATGCATTCTATTATACCATCTCCCGATGGCAAATGGATTTATGCTACTGATCTGGGATTAGATAAGATTATGATTTATGCAGTGAATCCTACCACAGGTAAGTTATCCCCAGCATCAAAACCTTTTGCTGCAAGTGTACCTGGTGCAGGACCTCGTCACCTGGCTATTCATCCCAATGGTAATTTTGCCTATTCCGCTGAAGAATTGTCTTCAAAAGTCGCTGTATATAAGGTGGATAAAGCAACAGGTGGCCTTACTCCTGTAGAGCAGGTAACCATGTTACCTGAAAACTTTACAGAGAAAAGTTATGCAGCGGATATCCATTTCTCACCTGATGGCAAATTTTTATATGCTTCCAATCGTGGTCATAATAGTCTGGCAATTTACAAAGTAGATCCTCAAACCGGAAAGCTGACTGTAGTAGGTCATGAGGCTACACATGGAGGACATCCAAGAAATTTCTGTGTAGATGCAAAAGGCGAATTGGTATTTGTTACCAATCGTGATAATGATAATGTAGTTGTTTTCAAACGAGATAAAGCTACTGGCAAGCTTACCTATACAGGATGGGAAACCAAGGTTCCTATGGCTGTATGTGTACAACAACTGTTTTTGAAATAAAAAAACATTTTCAGAGTGATCTATAAAAATATCATTCTGCTTCTCAATATCTATACTTACCTGACTCTACCAATTAATCAGAACACATGTTACAAAAAGTCCTCGCCACAATACTTTTATTATACTGTGTATATGGCGCTTCTGCTCAGACAATCACACGTGATGAATTAATCTATCTGACTTCCGAATGGAAGGGTGAACGCTTTTCGGATGGTCGCCCCAAAATACCCGATGATCTGATAGAAAGGGCCAAAAAGGTTGGAATTGAAGAAGCCTGGCAGGTATTGAATAATGAAGGATACACATGTCAGTTTGAAAGAAACTGGAAGATGGTGCATGATGATGTCCCTGTAGTTGGGCGTGCATTAACAGCTATGTTTATGCCTAGTCGCCCAGATGTGGAGAAAAAAATCAAGGAGAGAGGACAGAAGCAGGGACGTGTTGGCAATACCAATGCCTGGCCTATTGACATGCTGACTCCAGGTGATGTGTATGTAGCAGATTGTTTTGGGAAAATCGCTGAAGGAACATTGATCGGAGACAACCTGGGAAACTCAATTTATGCCAAATCTCACAATGGTGTCATCTTTGATGGGGCTGCACGGGATTTACAAGGGTTAGCTCAGATTAAAGGATTCAATGCCTTTGTACGGGACTTTGATCCTTCCTATTTAAAAGATGTAGTATTGATGGGGCTTAATACTCCTATCCGAATTGGAGGCGCCATTGTACTACCTGGCGATCTGGTTATTTCAGAGCGGGAAGGGGTATTATTTATTCCTGCACATATGGCTGAGAAAGTAATCTCTACTGCTGAGTTCATTGGTCTGCGGGATAAATTTGGTCATGAGATGTTGAAGACAGGAAAATACAGTACAGGTCAGATTGATAATGAATGGACTGATAAAATTAAAGAGGATTTCCTAAAGTGGCTGGACCAACATCCTGGAGAACTGAAAATGACTCGAGCTCAACTCGATGAGTTTATGAAAAAACGTACTTGGTAACTTCACCTGAGAAAAACACACACCTGTTTATTTAAGAATTTTTAATCTATGGTTTCTACTGCTGGACAAAAGTATCGGAATATAATTGCTTGGAGTATAGCTGGAATCAGCTTTCTGACCACCTTGGTTATGATAGTAATGGGGAGGTTAGCAGAGGCTGGTCCTGTTGTTATTATACTCTTTGCTGCCTTGGGTATTGCCTTTCGGGGATATGATGTGTTGAAAGGGTTTGCCTATACCCTGATGATTTTTGCTGCTGTTACAACAGCTTTGTATTATCCGCAATACTTTATTAAAGTAAATAATTTTACGCTTACAGCTTTAATCACTCCATTGATTCAGATTATCATGTTTGGAATGGGAACGGAGATGGGAGTAAAGGATTTTGCCAGTGTTGCTAAGATGCCCAAAGCTGTAATCAGTGGTTTGTTGGGACACTTTACATTAATGCCTCTGCTGGGATTTACATTAGCAAAGGTTTTTGGCTTTCCGCCTGAAATTGCCGCGGGTGTGGTATTGATTGGAAGTATGCCTTGCGGTATGGCTTCCAATGTGATGTCGTATCTGGCAAAAGCAAACTTAGCCTTGTCCATTACATTAACAGCTATTGCAACGTTATTGGCTCCCTTTCTGACACCTATGTGGATGAAAATACTGGGTGGTGAATTCATTGAGGTTGATGCACTGGCTATGATGTGGGATATCATCAAGATGGTAATACTACCTATTGGTGCCGGATTGTTATTTAATAAACTGCTCAAAGGAAAGCTGGAGTGGCTGGATAAACTAATGCCACTGGTATCTATGCTGGGTATTGCCTTTATCATTGTGATCATCACCGCTTCTGGTAGAAACAACTTATTGCAGATTGGACCTGCACTGATCGCCTGTACATTGATTCACAATACGAGCGGATATTTTCTGGGATACTGGCTGGGACGCGCCTTCAAATTGAGTGAACGTGATTGCCGTACAATTGCCATTGAAGTAGGTATGCAAAATGGAGGGCTGGCTTCTGGGTTGGCGAAAGAAATGGGAAAGACTGCAACCTTGGGCTTAGCACCAGCTGTTTTTGGTCCGGTTATGAATATTACAGGTTCAATTCTGGCATCTTATTGGCATAGAAGGCCTCCGCAGGAGAAAGATACAGATGAGAAGGAGATTGTAACGGCTTGATTAACTATTCCATAACGACTACATGTTACTTGATAATGACTTGTAGTTGTTATGGAATGATTGAGTTTCATATAATCCATTTTGTTTCTTCTTGCAGAGTAAGTAGCTGTTTTCGAAGTTCAGAGGAATCTGTAAATACTAGTTGCTTACAGAATTCGTTTAATGAAGCTGCCTGATAGGTTAGTCCGTAATCCCAATCATAAATATAGATTTTTCCTCTATTATAAACATTCCAACCAATTCCTATTATACCAGGTCCTAAAAGACTAGCAAATGGGATAATTTTGCTTTCGCAAAAAGTTGAATCATCACTTAAATTGTTGAAGGTTGTTTCGATTTCTTCCACACTCATGATTGACTTAATACTACTGGTTTGAAAAGTGGTATTTCCTATAAGTCTGTAAAAGGAGTTAACTTCCAGGTCTCCTCCATTATGGAAAAGTAGAAGATTCTGTAATTCAATAGGTATTTCTGACCTAATAACAACTGCTAAACGTTGTAGGTCTGTTTGTGTAATACTTTTTCCTTTAGTGATTAATTCTAAGCCAAAATTCATTGCTATTTGTCGTGCTTTACATTGAGTGATTTAGTTTTTTGATTTTCATTTATAAACGAGAAGTAGTTATTATACAATTTATTACATTATTGAGCTATTATTATTGATGTGAAGAAACACGATTTGTTACTTCTGACAATATACTAACAGTTGCTAATGAGTGTAATAGGTAATAATACTCCTGGGAAGATATTAACGACTTGATTGATAGTATATTATTTGTTTTATGAGCTGTTATAGACCTGTTACTATTTTTATTTATGATACTTTATGGCTTCATATTAAGGTGGTAACTGTATATAGGCGAATTGGGTATTTGATAGCTAAAATTACATGTTATATTTTTAGTATTGATACAAGTGTTTTTTGTATATATGTTTACAAAGTGTTTGTTATAGAAAATTTTTAACTAATTAACTCATTTTGTAGATGTTTACTATGAAAAAAACAGTTATGTTTTTTGCTATGTTGTTTGTTGGCAGCATTAGCGTATTTGCTCAAGATAAAGGGGATGAGCCAGATAACTCAGTATTTCAGTTCCTTCCGGTTTATGACCGTTATGCTTCTAAGGAATGTATCGTTAAATTGAAAGATGGTACTACAGTTAAAGGAATTAACGATGATCTGGATAGAAAAAAAGGACAGATCACAGCTATAGAAATTAAAGATCCTGCTACAAAGAAAACAACAGAATACAAAGCTGAACAGATTGATGAGATGTATTTGTATCCTTCAGGATTTGACAAACTGTCAAAGAGATCGGCTGCAGTAACTGATCTGAAAGCATATACAAATAACAGCCTTGACAAAATCATGAGTCAGGGATATTGCTATTTTAAGAACCAATCAGTTTCATTAAAAAATAAAAAGAAAGAGAAGGAATTCCTGATGCAGTTGGTAAATCCTGATTTTTGTTCTGCAATCATGGTATTTGGTGATAATATGGCTAAAGAATCTGCATCTATCGGTGTAGGTCCTATGAAAGTAGCTGGTGGTATTGACAAATCTTTCTATGTTAGAAAAGGAGATGAAGTCTTTTGGCTGAAAAAAGCTGAATTTGAAGATAACTACGATAGACTCTTTGGTGATAGTCCTGAGTTTGTGGCTAAATTCCCTAAAAAGGACGTTGTATGGAGAAAGTTGAATCTCTATATCTATGAGTATACTAAGACAGTGACCAAATAATAAGGTTGATATTATAATCGATCTGAAGTTAAACACAGAACCCTATTCATCGCTATGGATAGGGTTCTGTGTTTTCTGATATAGGTTGAACTAAATCTACAATAAACCGTATTTCCTAAATTCATTGTACATATTCCATAATTCATCTATATGAATATAGGTAATGAAGTTTTCAAGATGGTACAATGTCGCCTTATGTAGGTATTTTGTTTTCTGTTATATCATGTGTCTGTAACTTTTCTCTAAAATATGTAGGGGTTTAATAGATAGTGGGTTGTAGCTTTAATTAGGGTAGAAAAACATAGACTAACTGGATAAGAGGGGTTTGAGATAATCTTAATAGTCTGAAATCCTACTGATTAAGTCCTGGGTTTGTACAAATTGTTGTGGTTCAGGATTTTATTTTTTTACTGAGATAATGCCTTTTTCAGACTAGTTATACAAGTGAATACGTAAGATTTTTGACTATAAGCATACCTCAACCGTAATCTTATACATTTTTTTTCATGCTACTACAAGTAACATGTTTATACCTGGGTATTAAAGTGCACTAATTAACCTGCTATGAAAAATGAAATACAAATCTTTACTCAAACTTTTAATACTGTTTGTCATACACAGTATACTATCAGGGCGACTATGCGCTCAAGTGCTTGTTTATGAAGGCTTTGATTATTTTAATACGACTAACGAAAGTCTTCATCAGATCCATAATGGTAAATTCACAGGTGGTACTACCACTAATCTTGCTACCAGTTTGGGATGGGGAGGTGACTGGCAAGAGTCTGGAGGAACAGGAACTTATTTGGTAAATCCTTCATCTTCTGTTGATTACACGGCAGGTGGATATGATCTGATTACTGCGGGACATTTTGGACAAACAGGGACTGCTTCTTCCATAGGGCGAAAACTTCAAAATAGTCCTGCCGGGCCATTTGGGAGAAATGGTACTAACTCCAATACGGGAAATACGAGTAATGGTACTAATTATCTGGTGATACCTGGCAACTTTACTTCTAACACTTATTCCTCTACCACTACTTCTGTTGGGGCAGATGGAACTACATTATGGCTTAGCTTTTTAGTGAATAAAACTGAGAATAACGATAATCCAACCTATATTTCTTTACATAGAAACTCAGATGATTGGGATGGTGATAGTGGAAATCATCTGGCTGTTGGTTATTTTGGTGCTTCATCTAATTCCGGAGGTAGTCGCTATTGGTCTATCCGGATTAATAATGTTGTGACTGTCAGCAATGATATCATTACACCCAATCAATGGACATTACTGGTTGCCAGAATTAATTTTAATTCAGCTACAGGTAATCAGGTAACATTATATGTGAATCCTACCAATATTGGGCAGTCTGGTGCTCCTGCCACTAGCAATGCTCCTGTTTCTGCTTCATCGGCAGCTGGAGTTGTTAATACATTTACAAGTCTTGCTTATTATGGTGGGGGAGTGGCATCAACTATACCTCAAAGTTATATAGACGAACTAAGAATTGCATCTGATTATAGTTTTGCCACAACAGCATCTAATCTGATTCGCATTGAAGGCTCTCTCTGTACAGGTACATTGGGAAATAATATCTTTACCAATGGTGACTTTGATAGCTATGCTTCTACGCCTACCTATAATATAGCTCAGACATCACCATGGACAGATCCTCCATCCAGAAGTTCCATAGATGATTCCGGGCCTTGGGTCGATGTGACAGGTGGTGGTTCTTATTGTTATGTAGATGTATTGAACTTTGGTGGTAACGGAGGGCCTAATGATGGATATTATACTCTTGTAAATGGTATAAGAAGTGCCTGGGATGTATGGACTACTAATACAGATTATAGTGGTACTGGGTACCTGATGTTAGCCAACGCTGCTTATCAACCCAATATTTTCTTTAAGCAGGTGCCAAGCAATAATTTTTGTGAGTTGACCAGATATGAGTTCAGTGTGCAGGTAATGAACGTCGATAAACAAACTTATCGGACTGCCTATGGAAGTTCAGGAACTGCAGATGGCGGATTTAAAAATTGTGATCCTACCCGAGAGCCTGGATGTCAGCAGTTATCGCAGCTTGACGGTGGGGTGAGTGCAACAGGTAATCGAAATCTGACTACGCATAGTAATTCAGGTGGTAGTGGATGTAACTTGTATGACTGGTACACTTCGGGTACTGTTAATGCAACTACATCTGATTCAAGAAGCTACCGGGTACTTCCTGATATTGAATTTATCATTGGTGATGGTAGTGGAAATGAGGTGGTTGCCTATAGTCCTCCCGCACCGATACCTAATGATGAACAATGGCACAAAGTAGGTTTTACCTTTACCACCAAAGCAGGGGTGACATCACTGGAACTAAAAGTACGGAATAAGGCTCCTGGTGGTGGAGGTAACGATATTGCGTTAGATGATTTCTCGTTTCGTGCCTGTGGGCCTTCTGTTTTATTGGGAAATAATTTTCCGGGTTGTACACCTACTCCATTGGTTTGGGTTGATTCTATTACAGATGAATATTCCAGTCCTAAATACCAGTGGGAAGTTAGTTCAAATAACGGTACTTCCTGGACAGATATTGTAGGGGCTACTGATAGTGTATATATACCTACTTTCCCAACAGTTAATCAAAATGATCTGGTGCGGTTGCGTATTGCCAGCAGTGTACCTAACCTGAGCTCCGCTAACTGTTACATCGTTTCTTCCAGTCTAAATGTGGTTTGTCTGGTACCTCTTCCTGCTACATTGCTTTCTTTTAATGCACAAAAGATCAGTACAGGTGTGCAGATAAACTGGCAGACTACCTATGAGTCTGAGACAGATTATTTTATAGTAGAACGTTCTTTAGATGGAAGTACTTTCACTCAACTATGTCAGGTAAGTGCCAAAGGAAACAGCAATCAACTGGAGAGTTATTATTGTTATGATTCAGCACCTGCAAATGGACGCAACTATTATCGTCTAAAGCAAGTAGATCAGGATGGTCAGTATTCATACTCCAAAGTAGTTTCTGTTACTTATGATCAGGCAACCAGTTCCCGTCAGATACAATTGGTGCCAAACCCGGCAAATGAAAGTGTAAAGGTTGTTTTTGTAGAGGATGTAACGAAAGCTCAGTCAGCACATGTAACTGTATCTACAATAATGGGACAAGTGATACAGGAACAAACTGTAAAACTAAACAGCAATGAACTAGTTCTTAATACTTCTTCCTTGTCGGATGGAATATATATCGTGGAAGTAATGGTGGGAGAACAAAAATTTGTACAAAAACTGGTAATTACAAAATAAGCAGAAATACCAATGGGGAAATTTGATACTGTTATAGAGAAGCATACTAATCTGGGTGTACATGCCAATAATATAGAATATGCAATTAGCGCTATAAAAGATGGAGTGAGGAGAGAATATATATTGGAAACATTAACTGCTGATTATCGAGGAATGACTTCACAACAGGCAACAGAATTACTTGAAGATTTATATGCTAAGGCTGGTGGGGAATTTAAACAAGAAAGTCGCGCAGGATATCTGTATGGAATCTTCCTTCTGTTAATAGGATTCGGTGCATCCTTCTATATTTTCTATGTGATGAGATATGGAGGTAAGTTATCTTTGGTAGTGATTGGCTGTGCTATAGGTGGAATTATTGGTGGAATAGGCTATATATTAAGTGCGATTCTAGGTACACATCGGGAAGAGGATTCTCCTTTTTAGCGCAATAGAAAATAATTAGTTGAAATTTGATACCCAGGCAATCAAGCCTGGGTATTTTTTTATCCTTAATCGACTGGATTTTCGTACAGCCTTCTGCTTCTGGAAGAATTTTACTCTGTACAGTGATCCTTCCTGCCCGCTTTTTAGGAAAAGCGATTCTTTCTTTCTCTTTTTTATAAAAAAGTTCAAATTTAACTACGTGTAATACTATGATTTTGTGTCTATATGGTATAATGCTGAGAAAAAGTTGATCTATGCAAATTTAACCACTGGCAAATGCAACTATCTTCTACCCCAGATGAGTCGTTCCAGCAAGGAACTAACATGACAGATTTATCTGAGCAGGTTTCCTCTGCAGAGAATCAGGTAGATACAGAGCTCTTTATTCGGAAAGCATTTGATACAGATGCCTGGGAAGGCTGTTCCTTGCTATTTCGAAGATACTATCCTGTACTTTGTAGTCATGCTATTCGCTATGTGTATTCGCGGGAAATCGCAGAAGATCTGGTTGCAGAGATTTTTCATGACTTCTGGAAAAACCGAATTTTTGAACAGGTGCATAGTTCGTACCGATCTTACTTGTTTAAAACAGTTCGGAACCGATCCTTTAATTATTTGCGACAAAAATTAACATCCTCAATTTCTGTGGAGGATTTCCCTGTTATATGTGAGGTTCAGTCTTCTGATCAGCAAATGTTCTATGATGAGCTCTATCAAATGATCCAAAGAACCGTAGATGAAATGTCGCCCAAGTGTCAAAAGGTATTTCTGATGAGCCGTTTTGATGGCAAGAAAAACCATGAGATCGCAGAAGAGATGCAGATTTCACAGCGTACGGTAGAAGTTCATATTAGTAATGCCTTAGCCTTGTTACGGAAAGTTCTGAAGGAAGGAGGAGTACTTTGCTTGTTTCTTCTGTCTTCTATCTTATAATTTTTAGTATATACTACGTGTCTGTGTCTGTAAATGTGTCTGAAGGAAAAATTGTAGTATCGTACTAACATTGTACTATTCTCTTTGTAGAAATATGAAAAAGCCTGTTACACAAGAAATCCTGTTTGAATACTTTGCTGGTCGTGCTACTCTTCTGCAAAAGAATATGATAGAAAAATGGTTACAGGACCCGGAGAATGAAGAAGCATTTTATGAATGTCTGGATAAATGGGAGATGACTTATCCTCAATATGTACCGGATCTGGAGCAAGCTCACACTAAGTATAGAAGTTTTGTGTTGGAGAACCAGGCTACTCATTCATTATCGAAATCTGTTTCTGGTCAGGATACTACTAAAACAAAGAACTTCTTTTGGGGATGGATCAGTGTTGCTGCATCTATACTACTGATAGTAAGTGTAATGTTCTGGACAATGAAAGATGTCTTTTTTTACCAGACATACCAGACTGCTTATGGAGAAACCCGAACCCTGATCCTGCCTGATCATAGTCAGATTGTGCTCAATGCGCATTCAACTTTACGAATACCAAGAGATTTTTTGAACAATACACAACGGGAAGCCTGGTTAGAAGGAGAAGCTTTTTTTAGCATTCGAAAAAATTCTAAATCCAAAAAGTTTATCGTACACACTGGTAACCTGAATGTAGAAGTACTGGGGACCAAATTCAATGTGTCAGATCGACGTGGAAGTACACGAGTAGTGCTGAAAGAAGGAAAGGTAAAGGTAAGTGCTTCTGCTAGTACTAGTAAGCAGGTATCGTCTGTATACATGAAGCCAGGCGATCTGGTGGCATTTTCGCCAAAAGATACTGTGTTAAAACGAATGAATGTAAAGCCGGAATTGTATACAGCCTGGCAGGAAAATAAACTTGTTTTTGATTCTATACCACTATCTGAAGTGCTTCAGACTGTAGAGGACTATTATGGTATCAAAATTATACTTCAGGACACTTCTTTCAACCAGCAATACTATACAGGTACGCTTCCCAATAATGATCTGGAAGTAATTCTAAACTCGCTTTCCAGTATCTATGGATTACATGTGACTCGTACCGAAAATCAAATCATTTTGCAATAGCCCCACTTTATCCTCCTAATTAGGTATGAAACGAATTCGTTACATCTGTCTTTTGTGTATCTTATTTCAAATAGTATTTTTTAGTCAAAAAAATGCATTTGCTCAAGAGCTTGCGTCAGGTATACGTGTAAGGCAAGACCGGAATAGCAACCAGAAATCACGTGCACTAAGAGTGGTATTGTCAGACATGGAGAAAAAATTTAAGGTTTACTTTAATTTTGACAATGCTGCTATTCAGGAAAAGTTTGTAGCACCAGATATTACGATAACAAATAATCTGGAAGAGTCTCTGGATCAGATCTTGGGTCCTCTTCAACTTAAATATGAAAAGATTGGGGAGAGATATTACGCTATTTTTAGTGCAAAGCAGGGTCGTAATCGTCGTAAAGATCATCAGAAAGCTGAGCAAAACTTTCTTAAAGAGGGTCGAAATGATTCCTATGATTCACTTTCATCGGCTTCCCTGGAAGTTCGAAAGGTAGAGAATCGTAGCATTTCTATAAGCGGAGTTGTGAGGGATGAAAATGGAAGTCCTATGGTAGGTGTGAGTGTTTCTGAAAAAGGAACTACCAATGGTACAACAACCAATGCACAGGGGCAGTATAAGTTAACTGTTGCTGATGAAAAGGCTGTACTGGTATTTAGTTTCATCGGGTATACCTTAGAAGAGTTACCTGTTGGTACCCAGTCACAGATTGATATAAAGTTGGTGCCAGACATTAAAGCATTGGGAGAGGTAGTAGTCATTGCCTATGGACAGGTACGCAAAACAGATCTGACAGGTTCTGTTTCAACTGTATCTGTCGATGAAATCAAGAAAGTGGCGGTAACCTCTCTGGATCAATCCCTGCAGGGTCGAGCAGCAGGTGTACAGATTACTCAAAATTCAGCAGCTCCTGGAGGAAGTACTACTATTCGTATACGGGGTGGTAACTCTATTCAGGGAGATAACGAACCGCTGTATGTAATTGATGGCATTCCATTCAAAAATGATGGTGCCAGCAGTGGTTCAAGTTTTAATGTATTGAGTACTCTTAATCCTTCAGATATTGAATCCCTCACTGTTTTAAAAGATGCTTCTTCAACA
The DNA here is from genome assembly GCF_030068605.1 of Xanthocytophaga agilis. NCBI lineage: Bacteria > Pseudomonadati > Bacteroidota > Cytophagia > Cytophagales > Rhodocytophagaceae > Xanthocytophaga > Xanthocytophaga agilis. The sequence goes on along the minus strand of NZ_JASJOU010000002.1, from coordinate 573,598 downwards.
GCTATCTATGGTTCGCGGGGTGCCAATGGAGTGGTGATTATTACTACAAAACGTGGTAAAGCTGGAAAAGCGAATGTTTCATTTGAGGCGTATTACGGCATTCAGCAGGTACGACGTAAGTATCCTGTTCTTAATGCCAGTGAATATGCAGAGATGGTCAATGAAGCAAATACAAATGAAGGGCGTTCTCCTATCTATACACAGGAACAAATTAATGCGTTTGGTAAAGGAACTGACTGGCAGGACGAGATATTTCGTACCGCCCCAATCAGTAACTACCAGTTCTCCATGTCAGGAGGAGATGAGAAGACCCAGTATGCAGTTACTGCCGGATATTTTAATCAGCATGGAATTGTAATTAACTCCAACTTTGACCGATATTCCTTTCGGACCAATCTGGATCGAAAACTGAATAACAAAATTAAAATTGGAAACAGCTTAACGATAAACCGGACGCTAACCAATCAATCACGTACAGATGGTGATTTAGGCAGTGCCGGATTAGTGACAATAGCGGCTTTGCAATATCCACCCATTTTACCGGTACGTAATGAAGATGGTTCGTATGTAATTACAAATCCTGCCTTGAATTTTACTGCAGATAATCCAGTTGCCCTAGCCAGAGATGGGAAGAATCGTAATACAGCCTATCGTATTTTTGGAAACATCTTTGGCGAATATCAGATTCTGGAAGGATTAAATCTGAAAATTTCATTTGGATTGGATGGCATTCTGCAAAAGCAGGACCGTTATGATCCCAGAACAGTACAGAGCGGGCTGGCTCAGGGTGGATCAGCGGCTATCTTTAATGCTCAATCCATTACCTGGCTCAATGAAAACCTGCTTACCTATACCAAAACATTTAATTCTGTCCATAATCTGAATGTCCTACTTGGATATACACAACAGGCAAACCGTACAGAGAGCAGTCGGGCTGCTTCTCGTAACTTTGTCAACGACATTCTGGGAACCGGAGATCTGGGAACTGGTTCTGTCGCTTTGACACCTTCTTCCGGAATCGGAACATGGGGGCTGGTTTCTTATCTGGCTCGTGTCAACTATGGCCTGAAAGATAAATACTTGTTTACTACCTCCTTTCGCGCCGACGGCTCTTCGCGGTTTGGAGAAAATAATAGATTTGGTTATTTCCCCTCTGCTGCCTTTGCATGGCGAGTTTCTGAAGAATCTTTTCTAAAAAATAATAGAATCCTAAGTGATCTAAAACTACGTACTTCCTATGGACTAACAGGTAACCAGGATGGGATTGGAAACTACCCTGCCTATTCGTTGTTGAGTACACAAAATTATATCATTGGTAATGTTGTTTCTACTGGTATTGGCCCCAATCAGGCTGCCAATCCGGATTTATCCTGGGAAACGACAGCTCAGGCTGATGCAGGTATAGACATTGGATTTCTACAGGATCGGATCACACTTACTGCTGATGTATATCTCAAACGCACACGAGATCTATTATTAAGTGTAACCATACCAAGTACTTCCGGATATTCCAGTGCTATTAAGAATCTGGGGAAAGTAGAAAACAAAGGTATTGAGCTTAGTGTCTCATCTCGCAATCTGGTTGGTGATTTTAAATGGACTACTGACATTAACTTTGCCTCCAATCGGAATACGGTGTTGGATATTGGGGGAGCACCTCAGATTTTTGCTGGTAATGTAGCCAATATCGCACAAAATACGAATTCTGGTATTATTCGGGTAGGGGAGCCGTTAGGATCTTTTTATGGCTATGTGACGAATGGAGTGTATCAGACAGCAGATGAACTGACACAACTCGTAGATGCCAGTGCTAAGAAACCTGGAGACCGGAAGTATCTTGACCTGAATAACGATAAAAAGATCAATGATCAGGATCGTACTATTATCGGCAGAGCACAGCCTAAGTTTATTGCTGGTATGACTAATACATTTTCTTATAAAGGAATAGAACTGACTGTTTTTCTTCAGGGTGTATATGGAAACCATATCCTGAATGCCAATCGGTTTGAACTGGAGTATCTGAATGGAACAACCAATCAGGATCGGGATATGCTTAATCGCTGGACTCCAACGAATACCGATACAGATATCCCAAGAGCATCTACAACCCGCCCTGCCAACAGAATATCTTCCCGGCAGATTGAAGATGGGTCCTATCTCAGATTACGCAATGTTCAAATTGCCTATACTTTCTCAAATAGCTTATTAAAGGCAATTCGGCTACAATCGGTTAGGATCTATGCAACAGCCCAGAACCTGATGACTTGGACTAACTATTCTGGATTTGATCCGGAGGTAAATCGTTTTGGACAGGATAGCCGTAGTCAGGGATTCGATTATGGTGGATATCCTGCAGCTAAAACAATTCTATTTGGGTTAAATATTGGCTTCTGATTGTTGTGGAAGCATTCTTGACAACCTGTTCATTTTTATGCCACTGAAGATAAATCATTCAGATATGAAAATCCGAAACACTATTTATACACTAGTATTCATACTAGTATCAGGCTGTGGAGTATTGGATCAATCTCCTGAATCCAGTTTTACACCTGATAACTTTTATAAAAATGCGGATGATGCCAGATCTGCTGTAAGTGCTGTCTATGATCAGATGAATTATAATAACCTGTATAATCAATTGATGTGGATTTTACAGGATCAAGCTACTGATGATGCAGAGTGGGGTGGAGGCCGATCAACTGCCAATCAGGCAAAAAATGATCTGGACAAATATACCTTCACGCCTGCTACCAGTACCTTTCAGAGTGTATGGTCAGCTTGCTATAGAGGGATTAATCAGGCTAATACAGTTATTGGACGTGTGCCTGACATCAGCATGGATGAAGCCCTGAAAAAGCGATATGTGGCAGAAGCTACATTACTGCGTGGATTTTATTACTTTACGCTAGTAAGACTTTTTGGAGGAGTACCTATTGTATTAACCGAGACTACATCTCTCAATAATCTCACCATTGCCAGATCTTCTGTAGAAGAAGTATACACACAAATTATCAAAGATTTTACAGAAGCAGAATCTGTTTTGCCTGTCAACTATTCCGCTGCTGAAATAGGGCGAGTTACTCAGGGAGCAGCCAAGGCATTACTGGCAAAAGTGTATCTAACACGTCAGGAATGGGAGAAAGCCGCTACCAAAGCCAAAGAAGTAATAGATCTTGGAATCTATGATTTGTGGACTAACTATGCAGAAGCATTTCTAATTGCTAACAAGAATGGAAAAGAAGCTATTTTTGAGATTCAGGCTATGGGCGGGGGATTTAATGAAGGAAGTTTTATGCAGGGATATATGCGCCCTCCGTTTGACAAGGTGAATAACATCGCTGGCTTTGGGGATGATCCTGCTACACAGAATCTATATGAAGCTTACTCCGAAAATGATAAGAGACGCGACGTTACTCTGCGATTATATTCCGCAACTAGTACACCTGCTGCTCCTGCTAGTATTACCTTTCCTTGTTATGTAAATAAATACCTGGACCCTACAGCTACTGCCAATGGAGAAGGGAGTAACAATTTTCCGATTATCCGCTATGCAGATGTGCTGTTGATGTATGCTGAAGCATTAAACGAGTTAGGAGCTAATAATTCAGATGCCTATAAAGCTATAAATCGCATACGAAATCGGGCCGGACTGGATGATCTGGCTGAAGGATTGACACAGGATGAGTTTCGGAATAGTGTCTTATTGGAAAGGCGACTTGAACTGGCATTTGAGGGACATCGCTGGTATGACCTGGCCCGAACACGGCGGCTCATTTCAGCCTTAAAAGCACAGAATCCTGACATCGTTGTGGAAGAAAGACACTATCTGTTTCCTATTCCACAAACCGAAAGAGATGTTAATCCTCTGTTAGAGCAAAATCCTGATTATTGATAGCCTGTTAAACCTGTGAAACGAAGAGACTTTATAGAACGATCATTGGCCACAATTCCTTTTGTGGCCTCTTTGCCTGATATAGAACCAGAAATGCTTTCTATGGATCAGCCTTCTATGGTAATTAATGCCGGAATAGGAGGAAATAATACGCGTGACCTTCTGGCGCGAATAGAAAAGGATTGTCTACAGCATAATCCTGATTTAACCATTCTGATGGCAGGTACTAACGATATGAATAGTATGAAACATGTGCCGTTGGAAGAGTATAGTAGTAATTATCAGACTTTGGTTGAAAAGTTACTAAAGATCAGGAGTAAAGTACTTGTTATGAGTATTTTGCCTGTATATGAGCCATACTTATTTACCCGGCATCCTGTCCAGTTTTATGCTCCTGATGGACCAGCTTTGCGTAGGTCTAAGGTAAATGAGGTGATTCGTAAAATATCTGAGCAGAAAAAGCTTTCATTTCTGGATATGCATCATATTTTTGAAAAGACAGGAGAAATTGGACTTTCTGCAATGAGTCTGCTTAAAAATGAGGTCAATAGCGGAAAGACAGATGGTGTACATCCGACAGCAGAAGGATATCGAGTTATGGCAGTAGCTGTGTATCAGTATATAGTCTTGCAGGGCTTGCCTCATAGTAAAGTAGTTTGTTTTGGGGATAGTATTACTATGGGAGATACTGATGGGCAAAACTATCCTACTTATTTGCAGAAGTTACTCAATAGCTAATCATTTACACCTTGTTTTATACTTATGAGAAAATTGGTTCTTCTATTTCTTCTTTTGCCTGTGTTTTCACACTCTCTTTGGGCACAGCAGGCAACTACTTCAGTAGATATCTGTGTATATGGTGGATCATCGGCAGGTGTAATGGCAGCTTATACTGCTAAGAAAGCTGGGAAATCTGTGATTTTGATTGAGCCAGGCAAACACTTGGGTGGACTTACCACGGGAGGACTAGGCTATACAGACATTGGTAATAAGTATGCAATTACAGGGCTGGCACGTGACTATTATCGTCGTATTGGAAAGCATTATGGCAAATTTGAACAATGGATATTTGAACCTCATGTAGCTGAGAATCTCTTCAAAGAATATATCTCTAAGGGCAATGTGCAGGTGTTATATAGTTATCGTTTGTCTTCTGTTAAAAAGCAAGGGACCACTATCCAGGAAATTGTGATTGAAAACTCTGATAAACCATCGAGTACAACCAATCGAATCGTTAAAGCTAAAATGTTTCTGGATTGTACCTATGAGGGAGATTTGATGGCTAAAGCAGGCGTAAGTTATTTTGTAGGAAGAGAAGACAATAAACTATATAATGAAACTTATAATGGAGTTCAACTGCTCAACAAACATCAGTTTGTAGATGGGATTGACCCTTATAAAATACCCGGAAAGCCGGAAAGCGGATTACTTTGGGGGATTAGTTCTGCTGCTCTACCTCCAACCGGTTCAGGCGATAAAAAAGTACAGACTTATAATTTTCGGATTTGTCTGACCAGCGATCCTGCGAATCAAATCCCAATTACTAAACCAGAAGGATATGATCCTGAAAAGTATGAGCTATTGTTGCGGGTGATGGAGAAAGAGCCGACTCGGCCATTCAATCTGATTATGAAACCCGATCTTATGCCCAATTACAAAACAGATATCAACAACAATGGACCTTTCTCGACAGATATGATTGGGATGAATTATGACTATCCTGAGGCTGACTATGCTCGGAGAGCTCAGATTCAGAAAGAACATGAGTTGTACACAAAAGGGTTTCTGTACTTTGTAGGGAATGATCCTCGTGTACCTGAGCATCTACGCACAGAAATGAAACGATGGGGATACCCAAAAGATGAATACACAGATAATGGAAATTGGTCTCCTCAAATGTATGTACGAGAAGCCCGCCGGATGATTGGAGCTTATGTAATGACTCAGGCTAACTGCCAAGGTAAAGAAACTGTACAGGATGGAGTGGGTATGGCTGCCTATACTATGGACTCGCATAATTGTCAGCGTATCGTTATCGAAAAGGATGGCGTTAAAATGGTTAAGAATGAAGGGGATGTACAGATTGGTGGTTTTCCTCCCTATCCGATAGCCTATCGGTCATTGATTCCAAAAGAAAGTGAATGTGGCAATCTGTTAGTACCTGTCTGTTTATCTGCAAGCCATATTGCCTATGGATCTATCCGAATGGAGCCTGTATTTATGGTATTGGCTCAGTCATCTGCATTAGCTGCCAGTTTAGCAATAGATAGTAAGCGGACTGTACAAAATATTGATGTGCAGAAACTTCAGCAATGGTTGAAGGCAAATCCCCTGATGGATAATAGCCCTGCAGATATTTTAGTAGATGATCAGGATAAAGTACATATTGTATTGACTGGTGACTGGAAAAGCGAGCACAATCCTGGTGGAAGTTATGGCCCTTCATGGTTAGCAGATGATAGCCAGGGAAAAGAGAAAAAAGCTGTGCGATTTGTACCGGAAGTTGTTACTGCAGGGAAGTATGCTGTGTATATGTATTTTCCTAAAGTAAAAAATGCGGCTAGTGAAACTGCTATTACCATTACTAATGGCAAAGACGTGAAGGCATTGACAATAAAGGAGGCTGATATTCGTGTAGAAGGTCAGACTGCCGGAGAATGGGTCTTGCTTGGAGAGTATTCTTTTCCCAAAGGCAAAAGTAGTTATGTAGAAATCTCTAACACCAATGCCAATGGCTCTATTATTGCGGATGCAGTCCTTTTTGTCCCTAAGCAAGGATAAGCTGAAAGTTTTCAAACTCCTCCATCTATTTTGAGTAGTAAAAATAGATGGAGGAAATAATCAATGTATCACAATTCTTTTTTGTTCTATAGATCCAGAAGTTTCTATTCGTAAAATATATATTCCTGGTTCCCACTCTGGATGTATTGTAAACTGGCCCACATTGCCATTTAGAGGGATGATTTGTTCGCTTAAAGATCTGCCTTGCAGATCAGAGAAATAAACGGTTACATTCTCATACTGACTTTTGGTATCAGGTAACTGTAGCCTAATTGTAGATTGTTTTGAGGCTGGATTTGGAGATAATGAAATAGTGCTTTTCTGTTCAGAAGTCACTGTTACAGAGATCATCTTTGAAAAACTATACTTTTCATTATAATCTACTTGTTTGAGTTTGTAGTAATTCTTACCATTTAAGGGATTTTCATCTGTATATTCATAGTATAATGGGCTTTGTGAGTTACCACCACCATTCACAGTTCCAATTATTTGCCAACTGTTATCATCCGAACTTCGCATAATGTCAAAGTATTGATTGTTCTTTTCACTGGCAGTTGACCATGTTAGCTGAACCCTGTGATTATATGCAATTCCTGTAAATTGCATAAAGTTAACCGGTAGTGGAATATATCCACTGGCAGAAGCCACAGAATATACTCGCAATGTCTTATCAACAGATAATATACCAAAAAGGCTAATTCGAAGGGTATTAAAGGCTGAGGAAGCTGTTGTATAAAGCACTTTTTTGGTAGAAGATCCGTTATAGGGCATCATCCCCCATCCTGAATTACTAACAGTACTACCTCCATTTCGAAGGGTATAAGTAACACCACTCAAGAGATCTAATGTTGCAGTCGGATCTTCTACAATAAGAGCAATGGTAGTCCCTCCGGGTTGCGAAGGTGAAAATATCAGATCCAGATTGATAACCGAAATAACACTAATACCAACATGAACAGTTGCATAATCTGTCGGATTATTATTCAAGGCTTGGTTGGCAGAGGTAACAGAACATGCAATGCAGGTAATGGATTCTGTTACATTAGAAGAGGTTGGGTAGGATGTTTGCCCAAACGATATGTTAATACCCAGAAGTACCAGAAGATAAGCTAGTATATTTTTCATCATTTGGTATATACTTAAATGCTAATGTACATTTAATAGATCTTGACTGTTGAATGATGCTGTAAAAATAGTTTGTTGCGTATTGAATAAATAAGATCTAATGGCAGGCTTTATTGTAAGTGTAATATTTGTTTCTGGAACATTTAAATAATGTGAATATATGAATATCATCGAGTGTTTGGATTGGTAGTGAGTTTATTAATGAATGAATTAAGTAACAAAAATGCAGATTTTTGTTACTTAATTGGGGAGAGTCATGAAAAGTTGGAATGGTGTAAAGTGAAGAAGATTTTGTTTTACAAAAGAGTAAATAATAAATCGATGAATGTGAGTATGAAACTACCTCTGAAAGAAGGCAGGAAGGATAATCAGTAGAATATTTCTATGACAAAATGGATGTATAAGTGATGAATGATTTTTGCTCCAATACAACTTTTATCTTTTAAAAACAGGTTATTTTTTCAATCTTCCTCAAATCTGTACATGATATCGCTTCGTAGTACATATTTTATACCTTTGGTAACCTCACTACCTTCATGATATAAGCTATGTAGAAATATCAGTGCCATACCTTCTTTAGGTTGTATTTTCAGATTGGTAAATAGTGTATCTCCACCTGAGAAGTTGTCATTCAGGTAAATCATAAATGTAAAGTAGCTGGCTTCTGTTGCATTACGTATATAACTTTGATCCTGATGTCCTTTAAACCGATGACCAGGCTGATATTTATAAAAACGAAATAACTCATTCAGGCCAATTGCGTGACTATTTCCAATCTTGGCAGGAGCAAATGATTGTACTTTATGCCATAGAATCTCCGCCAGATCTTCACTTTTATAAAATGTACGATTATTGTTTCGGACCTCTTCCAAAACTCTTTCCCCTTTCTCTGTAATTACTTTGGCAGGTTCATAACCAAGATTTTCACTTAGTGTTATATACTTATGACATTCTTGTGGCAACAAAAAATCTTCAATTGTAAAGATTTTATCTGTTAGGTTAGTATATTTCATAGTGTGAGAGCCTTATTGTTTATGCACCATTCCATTGAGTAAATTATCCAGGCGATTTACTTCTTCTCTGAAATATACCAATGCTGCACGAGCACTTCGAAAATCACGGGTGATTCGGGCTTTAACCAACCAAACCTCAATGATGTCATTGGGTTCAAGAATCTGATCTTCATATTCTGTGTTATCTGACCGAAGTACCAAATGTCCTAACCTGTCTAGTCGATTAACAACACGTTTGCAGACAATATTGCCAGATGTTACAATTATATAGATTGCTCCATCACGCAACTGAGATGCCATCTCCAGCCTTTCTCCAATTACCCAATCCTGTGAATAGATTGTATGTTCCATAGAATCTCCCCAGATCTCAAAAGCCCGATAATTGCCACTACGAAAATCCGGTAAGCTGAATACACTTAGCTCTTCGAGATAGTCGCTTCGATGGCAGTACATAATATAACCTGCTGCCGCTTTAATAGGGACCATTGCAATAACACTATCGCCCTGCTTATCCACAGTGACTAGTTGCAATGTACTTTTACCTAATAATGGTGCTGATAAGGAGGTACTTGACATAGTAGATATGCCCTCCTGCTTAGAATTGTATTTTTGTAATGTGTCTTTTAAAAACATTTCTCCTTTGCCTGTATATATCCAGTTTAGATCTATCCCTTCTGAGGATAAATAGAGAAAATACTCTTCTGGTATATACTTTCGCTTGCCTGCTTCTATCAGACTTACATCTTTCTGATTTATATTTACCCTCTGAGAGAGTGATTGTTGATTTAGTCCAAGTTTAATCCTGCAATGCTTTAAGCGATTGTGTAAATTTTCCATAGTTATAGTAAATATAGTAACTGTTTTAATTGTTCATAAACATATAAATATTATATGCTGTATTATTGACTTTTAGGTTTTTAAAGTATATTTTTGTATTTATATGACTATTTTCCTTAAAAGGTATAAGAATCAAAAATAGCAAATTATGGAGAGACCAGCAAATAACCCAAAGAAAACAAAAATGATAACTATAGAACTGGATCTGGAGGATTATTGGCCAGTTCAGGATATTCAAAGAGACATTGAAAGTACTAGGGGCTTTAAGCGTTCAATTGCTGCTATATGTGTTCAATTGATTAAAGAAGCGACTGTTGCAAGACAAAAAGAGGCACCAGATGATAGGCAAATTGATAAATAAAAATATTTACAATTTTAGATAAACTGATTTTTATGAATAGGGTGCTCAGCAGAGCATAAAGAAATTATTTGTTCAACCTTATTATTACTACCACTATGTTAAACTGGCAATTAATAAAATCCGCTAATTCATTTGCCTATGAACAGTTTCAGGAATGGCTTATTGATTCCTATGAACATCATTCTGTTTCTCCTAAAAAGACAGAAGATCATCAATTAGCTTCTTTGTTATACAGCTTTTTCGAAAAACAAGGTGTTATTGTAAATGTCATGGGATGTATGTGGGGCAGTGTGGCCGAGTACGTGTATGAAATCCAACAGGATGGAAACCTGAATGGGATCATGGGATATGGATATGTGGCACGTTCTGATGCAGAGAGTGCTGCTTTTGCTCATGCATTTTCTTTACTTGCTACTCCCTATGCCGCCTGAAATCTATCCATTGTATTGGATGAGTAGTTTTATTTAAAAAAAGTACATTATGATTTTTTCTACTACAGCTATGAAACTGAAAACTATTGGCGGGCGTATCCGAATGGTACGGATCCGGATTGCAAAACAGTCACAGGAGAGTTTTGCTGCTTCTGTGTGTATGACACAGAGCAACTTATCAATGATTGAACAATGTCATTATCTGCCTAGTATTATGCTTTTGTATTGGATACATACTGTTTGGCATATCAATATCAATTGGTTGTTAACTGGTGAAGGAGAAATGGTAATGTAATTTAAAGCTTGTTGGTTTGTTTAACTTCGCCAACTATTAACAGATTAAAGACTAAAGTTCTGATAATGTTGGGATAAAGTAGAGAGCATTATTTGCTTATCTATTTTATCCATAACTTATTTTGTACAACTTGTTTTAGTACTTGTTCCCGATAAATGCGACTTATTGGAATACTATGTGATTGCAAACTGATTTCGTTACCTTCTATTGCATCTATTTTATCAATGGCAACAATATAAGATTTATGCACCCGAATAAATGAACGACTATCCAGGTTCTGTTCCAGATTCTTCAGATAGAGAAGAGTCATATATTTTCCTTTCAAGGTGTAAATGATAACATAGTTCTGCATTCCCTGGATATATAAAATATCATTGAAATAGATCTTCTCATACTTGTTTCCACATTTAATAAAGAAGTAATCTGTCTCTTTCTCTATTTTAGGAGAATTTTGACTAGCAGATTTGAGCAGTAGCTGATGATAATCTCGGGCTTTACTGGCTGCTTTTACAAAACGTTCAAATGTAATTGGTTTCAACAAATAGTCCATCACATTGAGCTGGAAGCTTTCTAAAGCATAGCTAGGGAACGCTGTGGTAACAATAACCATTGGTGGTTTCTGTACAATCTTCAAAAAGTCAATACCATTCATTTTAGGCATTTGTATATCAAGAAATATCAGATCTATTGGATGTTCATCCAATAGCTGAATGAGTGCCATGGGATTCTCACATGTATCGATCAGATTCAGAAAATCAATTTCCTGTACATAACTGGCGATACCTTCTCTTGCCAGTGGCTCATCATCTATAATAACACAGTTCATCATCATCTGTTAGTTTTATTAATGTATACTTTTTGCTCAAAATCCTGTAAGTACAGGTATATGAGTGGTTTGTTGAGTAAGTTCTGATAGATACAACTGCAGTTTTACTTTAAAACAATCCGTTTCATCCTGTATATCAAGTGTATATTGATCTGAATAGAGTAAATCCAGTCTTCTTTTTACATTTTCCAGACCAATACCTCCATAATGAACTACCTGTACAGATGTATCAGAAGATTTGCTATTGGCAATTGTAACATCTAACTCTTTCTGATGTAAATACAAGCCAATTTGTATCCAATTGGCTTTGTCTGTGTGTTTAGATACATGCTTAAATGCATTCTCTACAAATGTCATTAATACAAATGGTGCTATACCTAAATGCTGGGTATCAGAATTATCTGCCTGAATGGTAAGTTCTACCTGTGTACTTTGTCTAAGTTTTTCGAGTTCAATAAAGTTTTTGAGATATGAGATCTCTTTATCCAATGAAATTAGTTTGTCATTACTTTCATATAATTGATGTCTGAGCAATTCAGAAAACTTAGCCAGAGAATCTGATGCCATATGAGGATTTTTATGGATCAGAAAGAATATAGAATTAATCGTATTGAATAGAAAATGAGGATTGATCTGATATTTGAGAAATTTTAACTCTGTTTCCAGTTTTTCCTTTTCCAGTAAACGTTGTCTTCTTTCTGTTTGAATCCACTTTTTAGTGAGTTTGATACTCATACCTAACGTCATACTGGCTAGGGTGGATGGGAATGTATTGGTAATAAAGAAATAAAAGCAGTTTTTATCATTTCCAAATAGATCTGCAACTGTCTTATGAGACAAAAAGGCTGTTAAATAGTAACCAGGAACAATTAATAAAGAGGCACATATAATTGTGAGTGCCAGATAGATAATATATTCTGTAAGCTTGTTTTTTTCAAGATATCTGGGAATAAGAAAATAGAGATTGAAACAAACTGCCAGTGTTTGTACAATGACATAGAAGATATACTTTGGAAAAAAAGATGTCAGAAATATACTTTCGGCTGCTTTAATTGGATTGCCTATGGCAATTACCCACCAGACATATTGATAACCACACCAAAATAAGATATGGTGAACCTTGTATTTGAAAAACCAATGCTGGTTTGGTTTAGTATAGGCCAACTGTTTCATCCGAAAAGGGATATCCTGAGAGTAGTTCCAGGTAGTGGAGTTTGCTTGTATTTAAAAATACAGTGATTCGGCAAAATAGACAATTCTCCAGGGTTTTATTTCTGTCCTATATGAAGTGTGTCAAATACTTGACAAGTGGATGGTAGTATGAGATGAAGGGATGAACAAGGTAATCTATCAAAATTGTTATTGTTTGGAAAAGCGAAGGTGAAATTTATTACACAGACAAATGATAACTTGCAAATAAGTACTAAGCTATAGAATCACTTATAATTCCCTGCACCATGAACAATCTACATTCTTTACTTCAATCATCTGCTGTAAGTAGACGATCCTTTCTGTCTAATACGCTAAAATCTGCGGGTAGTCTGGCTTTGCTAGGAGTAAACCCCTCTTTTGCAGCAGGTAGTGCAAAGCAGCTTACAGTACAGGAAATCATGGATCTCATTTTGAAAGAAGGTGGATTGACACCTCTGTCAGATACGGTGGATACATTAAAAGCTGGCCGTGCTGATCAGGTAGTTACAGGAATTGTAACTACTATGTTTCCTACCATTACAATTATCGAAGAGGCGGCAAAGCGTAAGGCTAACTTTATCATTGCTCATGAACCCTCTTTTTATAATCATAAAGATGACCCAGCCTGGGTACCTAACAATATGGTGGTTAAACAAAAGCAACAGTTATTGGAAAAGCATAAGATTGCTATCTGGCGGTTTCATGATTATTGTCACTCTATGAAGCCTGATGCTGTGAGTTATGGAGTAGCTAAAAAAGCAAACTGGTTATCTTATTATAAGACAGGAGAAAGGATGTTAACTATTCCTGCACTTTCCTTAAAACAATTGGTGCAACATTTGAAAACTTCTCTTGGCATCGGACATGTACGTGTAATCGGAAACCTGGATCAGTCCTGCTCCCGTATTGCCTTGCTACCTGGTGCATGGGGTGGTCCAAGACAGGTGTCGACTGTTGAGTCAGAGAAACCGGATGTATTGATTGTAGGAGAGCTATCTGAGTGGGAAACTGCCGAATATATACGGGATAGTCGATTAATGGGATCTAAAATAGCTTTGATTGTGTTGGGCCATGCTGTAAGTGAGGAACCTGGGATGGAGTGGTTTGCTGAGTGGTTACAACCCAAATTGACAGGGATTAAAGTTACTCATCTGGCATCCGGAGATCCGTTTATCTGGATGTAAAATATAACATGAGTCATCCCGAATATTGGATGAGAGCAAAACCCGAGCCTATTACTTTTATAAGTGTGGGCTTGGGGTAATTTTTGAGAAACGTTTCTTTCTGAATTGGTTTCTTGTTCCTTACATCGTTCTTCTTGTAGCTTCTTCATTTTTTTCTTGTCCAAAAAATGAAGCAAAAAAGGACACTTTTCTCCGATCCTTCTGCCCGCAGGCCAAAAGCCAACCTCGCGGAGAAAAGAAGCCCTACGCACCTACACTGCCATTCGCTATTTAAGTCGTCTTTTCTCTCTTTGTGACATTTGTTATTACTTTCTCAATGACATCTTTTACTTAAAATTTGGGATGACTCATGTTGTGTCCCATGTCATTTCAGGTTTTTCAATGTTTCTTGTATCTCTTTTGTAGAACTCTTCTTTAGATTAATCTCATACGTTCCATTTTCTGATATAGTGATAGGTTTCATTCCCATATAGGGTTGTTTGTTTTGATAAGCTAATGCAATGATAGTTGCTTTCTCTCCTATTGGAAGTTTGGTATAGGGGGCAGATGATCCTGTAAAACGATAAAGAGAATCTTTGGTATTACTTCCAGAGAGGGCAATGTGTCGATCGTCAAGAATTAATACGGCAGACACCGATGAACCCAATGAATTCGGAGCATGTATGGATGCCAGAATATTGGCTTCTTTGGCTTTAGGGTCATTATAAAACTGATCACAATTAATCCAGCCAAGTTTAGCTACTACAAAAGAATTCTGTGTTATTTTTTGAGCCTCCTGTTTGTTTTTATGGTTTGTTATCAGTTGCTGTTGACGTGTATATGCATTCATAATTTCGTCAATCTCTTTTGGCGTTTTACCCTTTTTCTTTAGACGTTGCCGTGCATCTTTTTTGCTAGGGTCAACACCTGCAAAATCTATAACTTTTGTGAGGCGTTGTTTGTAAAAGTCTTCAAATTTTTTCTCTAAATCAGCAGACTGTATGTTCCAGTACCAGTACTTATGAGAATTAGTTTTTTTTGCCCAAGACTTTATTATAATATATGCTAATGAATCACAATACCAGAGATCTTTATCAAGATTATTTAGATAAGCATTTGCAATAGTTGGATCCCAAACTATTTTTTCTTCATGTTCATCTAGAGTGTTATGAATAGTACTTCTGTTGCCAATTGCTGTTATATACCAGAATCGTTCTTCAAATTCTCTTGTTGCAATGAATGTGTTTTGCAACTTAGAATTTAAAAATGTCGTAGAATCGGGTCCAGAATTATAATCGTATATAGAGTACCAACTGCTATCACGATTAGAACTTACAACAGTATAAGATGTCCAGTATGTATAGTCAAATACTTCAAGTGGCAGAGGAATGAGTTTATTATCTAGTTTGCCGGTTTCTTCCCAGTTCATATTCCCTCTTGTGTCATAAGTTCCTGAGAATATTTTTGTCTGTGAAGTACCAGATGCTTTGGCCAGAATGGGTAGTTCAATACGTAGTTGTTTATCTGGAGCTAATGTGACGGATTGGCCGTTGGCTTTTGCATCTATATAAAGCATCCCTTCAGATTGAAGAAGTTTACCATTGGAGATAGTTTGCAGGCGGGAACTAACAAAATCCCCCGCAGAAAAAACTTCTACCAGTTCAATGTCTACTTGTCCTATTACAGGGTGTCCGCTGGCATCTACAAAGCTGTTTTCAGGTATAAATACAAACGTACCGTACTTGCCTGTTATAGCCTGATCTGTATCTGCTTTAACCTGGAATGTTTGTTTGGCTGGACGTAGTTGAGTTAAAAGTGAATCAGCTGGTGACGGAGAAAAATCTACTCGTTTTTCAATAGCTACTGGTGGTTTTGAAATAGATTGTTCTTTCTTTTCATCAGATGAACACGCCCAAATCGCAAGTATTGTGATACAAAGTACAATCTGAATAACTTTCATAGAGGGTAAATATAGTTAAATAGGTGTCATTCAAATATATTCCTTTTACTCAAATGCAGGTTTTCTAGCAAGCTTTATATAAAAGGCTATAATGGCAATACAGGGTAACAAATCAATTAGCATTTGTATTTTTGTTCTATCGAATGTGGGACCTTGGATTGTATAGAAAGGTATTAAGAGAATAGATATTATATGGGATAAAAAGATGCTTAAACCAATGAATCGTATATTAATTTTTATCGATTTTTTCTGAATTCGAAAGGACTGTATAAGAAGATAGATAATAATACACATCATACTAATCCCGACAATTATCATAAAATATAGTCCCGTATTCTCTTCAAGTTCGGATATGATGGAATGTGTGAATGGAGTAAAAGACTGAATCAGAATATAGGCAAGAAAGCTGTTCCGAAGTTTATACTCCTTATAATTGTTCATTACAACTGCTAGGGAAAAAAGAAGGGCAATGAATAAAAACTCACTGCTGAATAATAATAGGTCTACGATAGTTTTGCTTAAGTCTATAACTCCTGTTTTGAAAAAAAATAATGAGAGTATATTAGTACAATATGCAATTGAGAGAAGGAGAAGAAAAATAAAATAGTCTTTGCGAAGTCTAGGAGGAGTGAACATGAATAGTGAAGATTTTGTCTTCAAGTATAAATAAAGAATACTGTATTTTGGAGACTGACTGCATTTTTGTCTATACTATTATCAGACATTCAGATTATCAGTTATTGAAATTGACTGAACCTTCCAAAATGCCGAAATTTGTTCTATTGAGTGCAATTGGTCTGAAAGAGTCAGCCAGGTCCGGAACTGTTTGATATTCTTTTTGACTGATGCTTTTTTCTCACACTAATGTACTACAGCTATGACCATTAACCGAAGAATAATGCGCAATTGGAAGTCGTTGCTTTTAGGGGTTTTTACCTTTAGCGGGTATTTACTTTGGATGCTTAATCGGATTGATACCCAGTCTTTTATAGCTTTGCTTGGATTTATGACTACCGCTGGTTTCTTTACTCTGCAAAAAAGCCGGAAGGTGGTAAAAGAACAAGAATCGGTGAATAGTTGATTTTTGATGTTGCAATAAAATTATTGATAATAGTATTAATATATACTAATCAAAGGATCTTATTCTTTAGATATAGAACAAAACAGCCCTGTTATTGCAGGGCTGTTGTATTTTAGTGTATTACTATTCTGATCGCAAAGACTTCACAGGATTAGCTATGGCCGCTTTGATAGATTGGAAACTGATTGTTAGTAAAGCGATGCATACAGCCAGGATGCCTGCCAGTGCAAAAATCCACCAATGCATATCTGTACGATACACAAAGTTTTGTAGCCACTGATTTAATGACCACCATGCCAGAGGAGTAGCAATTACAAATGCAAGTAGTACCAGCTTTAAAAAGTCCTGTGATAACATCGATACAATGTTGGCTACAGAAGCTCCCAATACTTTTCGGATACCAATCTCTTTGGTACGTTGCTCAGCTGTAAACATTACCAATCCAAATAAGCCCAGGCAAGAAATAAATACACCCAGAAAAGCAAAGCAATTAGCAAGCTTTCCAATTACCATTTCACTTTTATATTGTTTCTGAAAAGTAGCATCCGCAAACTCATAAGAGAATGGATATTCCGGATTATAGACCTTAGAGGCTTTTTCAATTTCTACCAATGCCTGTTGAGTTTTACCAGGTTGAGTACGAACAACAATCTGTCCCCAGGCAGGATGAGCGTCCAATCGGAAAATAAGTGGTTCAATGGCTACGTGCAGCGATTGTAAATGAAAGTTTTCCATTAGACCAACGATCTTTCCTTTGCGATCCCACATAGTTAGGTCTTGTCCTACAGGATTTTTCATTCCCATTCGTTTCGCAGCTTCTTCGTTGATAAGATAATTGGCAGTGTCGGTTCCAAATTCTTTAGAGAAATCTCTACCATCCTTTAGTTTAATTTTCATCGTTTTGATGAAGTCGTATGAGATATCTGTATTTGCAAATGGAATATTGTCTTTTGGATTTTTTCCTGCCCATTCTACTCCAGATGTAGAACTCCTCATCTCAGTTGGAATCTGGGTAGATGTTGATACAGACTGAATAGCGGAAGATTGAAGAAGAGTTGTCTTGAATGTTTCAAAGTTTTTGGCAATAGAACCTTCAATAGGCACATAAATTACATTTTCACGATCCAATCCCAGGTTCTTATTTTGAATGTATTGTATTTGCCTGTATACGATAATTGTTCCTGCAATAAGAATGATAGATAAGGTAAACTGAAAGACAACCAGTGCTTTACGGAAAAGCAATGCTTCTGGTTTAAACTTAAGAGATCCTTTCAGGATAGTTATCGGATTGAGAGATGACAGAAACAAAGCTGGATAGCTTCCTGAAATCAATCCTGTCACTAGTGCCAGGGTCAGTATAGTGAACCAGAATGAAGAACTTGCAATTTGTAGGGAGATGTGTTTTTCTGTAAGTGAATTAAAAGTAGGAAGAAAAAGTACAACCATCAGCAAAGCTACAGCCAGAGAGATAAAAGTAGTCATAATCGCCTCTCCCATAAATTGTCCAATCAGGAAGCGTTTGTCAGCTCCTACTACTTTACGAATACCTACTTCCTTGGAACGTTTGACTGAACGGGCAGTAGCCAGATTCATAAAGTTGACACAGGCAATTAGCAAGATAAAAATAGTAACAATGGAGAATAGGCGAATATATTCAATACGACCGCCTGTTGGCTTACCATTTTCAAAGTGGGAGTGAAGATACCGTTCAGAATAAGGTTGTAAAAAGAGTTCAATTTTGCTAGCTTCCTTTTCACGTTTGCTGATCAGGTAATTTCTAAGTTTTTGGTCTACTTTTTCCCATGACGCATCCGGATGAAGTAGAATCAGTGTATGAGGACCATTACTAGTCCATTCCTTAGTCCAAGCATTTTGCTGTTCAAAATCCTGATAGGGGAGCAGGTAATCGAATTTTAAGGAAGAATTATCTTGTATATTCTCAAATACACCACTGACTTTGAAATCTTTTTGGTTATCTATATGGATAATTTTATTAATGGGATTCTGCTGACCAAAATACTTTTCAGCCAACTTGCGTGAAATCACTACCTGATCCGGAGATGACAACACTGTCTTAGAATTACCCTGAATCAATGGAAAGCTTAGCATTTCAAATATATCCGAACTGGCATAACGACCCTTTTCTTTTCCGGATTTATCTCCTGTACGAAATAACAAATCGTGTTCCCAGGTAATAGCAAGCGAATGGGTAACTTCCGGAACCTCTTTTCTGATATATTCAGCCAGAATGCCAGGAGTAGAATAGGTATCCAATGTTTTATCATTATCGTAATACTGCACTTCACGTAACTGATACAGGCGTTCTCCATTTTTATGAAAAGCATCTGTACCTACTTCATCCTGTATCCAAAGAAAGATAAACAGACTGCAGGCCATCCCCAGCGAAAGACCCAGAATGTTAATAAATGAGAAACCCTTATTCTTTGACAGGTTTCTCCAGGCAATAGTAAGGTAGTTGGATAGCATAGTTTCAGGTATTAAAAAAAGTGTAGTAATGGTATGATGTTGAGATCGGCTTGCCTTTCGAAAAACATTCTAAAAAATATAATACTCTTATCAGTTGCTGGGGAGATTATAACTACATAGGTATAGATGCATTATATTGGAAGTTGTTGCATATATACGCTAAAATTTATTTGTGATAGAAGTAAAAGCCTGTGTATTTGTAAATGTTGGATAGCAGATCGAAAATGCTTTACCAAATAGTTTCTTGGTCGCTATATGAAATAAACGAGAGATCTAAGCAGGAGTTAAATGAAAGTCTGCTGTTGAGGAATTACCTCTTGTATATAAAAAAATAAAAAAGAAGAAACCTGTAAAGATGATAATAGTAGAGTAATTGGAGAATACTGTACTCTGGTGTTGGGTTGACTGAATGGATAACTCAACACCAGAGTATAAAGAGTGTAATTACTTTTCCTTATTCATTCCTAAGTGACTTAACTGGATTTAGTAAAGCAGCTTTGATGGATTGAAAACTTACTGTCAACAAGGTAATTAGTAAAGCACCTACCCCTGTGATTAGAAAAATCCACCACGATATTTCTGTGCGGTAGGTATAGCTTTGTAGCCAACTATTAAGAAAATACCAGGCTATTGGAGTAGCAATGACAAAGGCAGTAAGCACCAAATACACAAAGTCCTTGGAGAGTAGTGCCCATAAATTGAATATAGACGCCCCCAGTACTTTCCGAATACCAATTTCCTTGGTACGTTGTTCGGCTATGTATGAAGCCAGACCTGATAATCCCAGACAAGAAATAAAAATAGCGAGTACTGAAAAGAAAGTAATCAACTTACCCATTCGTTCTTCTTCTCCAAACTTCTGAGCATATTCGTTGCTTACAAATTTGTATGCGAAGGGAGTATCTGGATCATACTTTTTTAAGACTGTCTCTATTGTTTGTAGCGCATCCCGAGTACTTTGAGCTGGATTTATCCTTGCGTTAATAAAATTACCCTTTCCGTTGTTAATCTTATAAATTGTTTTTTTAACAGGCTCATAAGGAGACTCCATGATCATATCATTGATTACTCCAACAATATGGTATATAGATGTTTGACCAAAAGCAGTTTGTCGAATTGTTTTCCCGATAGGATCTTTTAAGCCTATAAAGTCAGCTGCTGTTTTGTTCAAAACAATACCCGTTGAATCTGTTGCGAATTTCCTTGAAAAATTCCGACCTGCCTTAAATTGCCAACCTACTGTCTGACCAAATTCATGATCTACATAAACAGTAGCAAAGCTTGCCTGTTGTTCTGTTTCTTTTCCTGTCCATTCATAGCCATTTGAAGTGAAACTAATTCCCGTCATAGGATTGAGTGATTCAGATAACTCCACTATGGTAGCCGTCTTCTTTAGCTCATACCGAATGGCGTCCAGATGCTTATGAATATCAGGAGTAGGGGTTTCAATCATAATCAACCCATCCCGACTATATCCTACAGGTCGGTCTTTTGAGAATTGAACCTGCTGGAAAATGATAATGGTGCTTATAATCAGTGCGATAGAGACGGTAAACTGACCTACTACGAGAACTTTACGTGGTATAGCTGAAAAACGTCCAGCTACGAAGGTGCCTTTGAGCACATTCACTGGCTGAAAGGAGGATAGATAAAGAGCCGGATAACTTCCTGCCAGTAAGCCGGTGAATAAACAAAAAGTAATGCTTACTAACCAAAATAAGGAGTTGTTCCAGGCTATGGATACATTCTTATCTGCAATATCATTAAAGAAAGGGAGTACAAGTTGAACTAGTAGTATACATAATGCAAATGAAAATGCCACTACCAGTAAGGACTCACTAAAGAACTGGCTAATTAACTGATGTTGCAATGATCCAATAGCTTTTCGAACACCTACTTCCTTTGCTCTTTTTTCAGAACGAGCTGTTGATAGGTTCATAAAGTTGATACAGGCCAGCACTAAGACAAAAATACCAATCATGGCATATATCCATACAAACTGAATGCGCCCACCTGTGCTCACACCATTTTTAAATTCAGAATACAACCGCCATTGGGACATTGGGAAAAGGAATAGTTCTGGTTTTGCCAATGCTTCTTCTTTATCACAATGCTTCAATTTAATATCTCTGATTTTCTTTGATACATCGGTCATATTTACATGATCTGCTACTTGTACATAGGCTTGAAAGCCATTCTGCCACCACGCATCTTTCTGTATCCATTTTCTACTGCTTACATATAAACTCCAGGGTGCTATAAACGCCATATCATTAAAATCTGAATTACGTGGTAAATCTTTGTATACTCCAGTTACTTTTACATCCAGTGTATTTTCGATCTTCATCAGTTTGCCTACTGGATTAATATCACCAAAAAAGGCTTTAGCCATTGATTCTGATAGCAAAACAGAATGCGGTTCGTTCAATCCCTCACGTGTACCATAGAGCATAGTAAGACTCAGCATCTCTGCAACTCCTGGTTCAAAATAGTATCCATTTTGTATTAACTTAGTTGATTCTGTTGATAGAATAACACGTGTTGGATTGGACGCCATTAAGATATGTTTGAAATTAGAACTGTACTGACTCCTCAATGCATCTCCCAATGGCGGTGATGCTGACCAAAGCGTGCCTATTTCCCCATCATAGTTTCTGTTTTCCATTACTCTGGCAATACGGTCATAGTTTTTATAATTTTGGTTAAAGGATAATTCATCATAGATCCATAAGCCAATGAGCATAGCCACAGCCATTCCTGCAGCCAATCCCGCAATGTTGATAAAGGAATATCCTTTATTACGGGTCAGATTCCGAAACGCGATGGTTAGATAATTTCGTAACATAGTGGAACTGAATGTAGATTGTGAGTATTCATTTTTCGTCTTTTTAAGAACAACTGGACGTATCAGACTTAGTACATCCATTATATATCGAATGCGTGCTTTTTTCTCTCCTAAAAGTTTGACTCGTTGTAGAAATAGTTCTTCTAAATCCCCTTCCATCTCTTCTATTAGATGATTCGTACAGAATAAATGCAACAGGCGGGTCGCCAAGCGAGGTGGTTGTGGAGTCTCCATACTTATTCGTTGCGTAGCGTATTAACCGGATTGGTTAAAGCTGCTCTGATAGATTGAAAACTTACTGTTAGTATAGCTATCAGCCATATAAGCAGTGCAGATCCTGCAAATACTTTCCAGTCAATGGCAATGTGATAGGCAAAGTTTTGAAGCCATTGGGTGGCTACCCACCATGCAAAAGGCCAGGCAATTAAAGTAGCTATCAATACAGGTTGTAAAAAGTTCTTTAAAAGAAGCATAATTACTTCCAGAACAGATGATCCAAGTATCTTACGAATGCCAATTTCCTTGGTACGTAACTCTACTGTATAGATAACCAGGCTAAACAATCCCAAACAGGATATTAGAATAGTAAGCCCGGAAAATAACTGGAAGACCTGACTCATTCGGTTTTCGGATGCATATAACATATTCAGCTTCTCATTAAGAAATGTATAACTGAATAAGGTTTCTGGTGAAAGTGAATGAAAGGTAGATTTCAGTAATTCCAATGTTTCAGGTAGGTGATTGCCTGCAACATTGATCAGCATATAATTTGTCTGAAATGGTTTATGTACAATAACCAGTGGTTCGATGGTAGAGTGTAGAGAAGCAAAATGAAAATCTTTTACAATCCCCATTATTTTTCCGGTATCACCACGAGAAACAAACTGCATTCCAAGAGGTGAATCCAGATTCATAGCTTTTATGGCTGCCTCATTAAGAATGTAAGCTGTTTGATGGAGTTGTAAATGATCAAAACCATTGCCTTCTTTTAATTCTATACCCAACGTAGATAGAAAGTTGGAATTAACCCAGATATGGCGTAATTGAAATTCTTTTTGAGGATCATTTACAGGAATAAACATATCTGTACTAAACCGGTCTCCAGGTAGTGTTGAGGTCATGGAAAAATCTGAAACAGCAGGATTTGTGCGTAAAGTCTGCATGATTGTTTCAATTTTATTATACATTTTGCCATACACTTTTACCGCAATTACCTGTTGTTTATCAAATCCAATGTCTTTACTGTGAAAGAAGCGAAGTTGTTGATAAATAATCAGTGTACTGAAGATCATAAATACAGATACTGCAAACTGAAACACAATCATTCCTTGCCGAACCCACCTGATAGATGATCGGGGTGTTTTCTTTCCTTTCAACGATTCAATAGAATTGAACCCGGCAATAAACCATGCAGGATAGCTACCTGCCAGCCAGCCTACTAGTACTACCAGTACTAATACAAAACCTATATTCTGAAGTGTAAATAGTTGATCTACCTCTATTGGTCGGATTGAGAGGGTATTGTAAAGAGGGATAATCAGTCTGAATAGAAACAACGCCAGACTTGTTGCTATAAAAGCCAAAAGGAAGGCTTCGCCTACAAATTGTCGGATCAACTGGCTTTTACTGGCCCCCATAGCTTTGCGTACACCTACTTCTTTCATTCGTTTGAAAGCTTGAGCTGTAGATATATTGATAAAATTCACTGCCGCAAGCAGTAGAATAAGAGCCGCAGCGACTGAGAATATATAAACATACATACTGTCACTATTAGGTGCTATCTCTTTCTCAAGCTTTGAATGCAGATGAATATCCTGAATAGGTTGCAAGTGTAATTTGCGTGTGGAAAAAATTTGTTGTGGGGTTTCACCTGTAGGAGCATAGAACTTCTTCATAAACTCTGGAAACTTTGCTTCTATGGTTGTTTTGGATTGAGATGGATCTAACAATACATAATTGTAAAAACTACTCCATCCTGGGTTATGCAGATCTTCTTTGCTTAATGTCTGATAACGGGTACTCATCGATATCAGATAGTCGAATTGCAGATGCGTGGGGAATGGAAATTCTTTTACAACTCCTGTAACTTTCATAGGAATATTGTCCATATCATCCTGAATTACCTTACCTATAGGGTCCTGATCTCCAAAATATTTCTTGGCCATTGCTGTGGTAAGTATAATCGTGTTCACTTCTTTCAGTGCGGTTGTGAGATCTCCTTTCACCAATTCCATATTGAACATATGTACTACAGCAGGATCTGCATAAAATCCACTCTTCTCTTCAAAGCGTTCGGAAGTGCCGTTTGTAGACGTATAACTGAATATTCGATCAGGATAAGGTCGGTGAAAACGTGCAACTTCTGTTATACCTGGTATTTCCTGAGCCATAGATTCACCTATCAAAGGTGCTGTTGCTGCCCAGTGACGTGTTTTTTCGCCTATATTTTCCAGTGTAATACGGTAAATACGGTCAGAGCCGATAAACTGTTTATCATAGTGAAGTTCATCTCTGACATATAAAAGAATAAAGAGGCTACAGGTAATGCCTGCTGCCAGTCCAATGATGTTTAAGGAACTGTTTAGCTTTTGTCGTAGCAGATTCCGCAAAGCAATAGTGAGATAATTGCGTATCATAGAAGAGTCAGGTAAAGGTTGTATATAATCACTGGATTTATTTTTGAAAACAAATGAACGCATTAGACTCATTACATCCAGTACATATCGGATACGAGCCTTTTTCTCTCCCAACAGTTGAATCCGCTGGAAGAATAATTCCTCTAAATCACCTTCTATTTCCTCCACCAGATGATCTGCACAGAATAAATGCAACAGGTAAGTTGCCCATCGGGGTGGTTCCGGATGCTTTTTTGATTTATTCATTCCGCAAGGACTTAACCGGATTCATCAATGCTACTTTGATCGATTGAAAACTCACGGTCAACAAGGTAATTACTAAAGCTCCCGCACCTGTCACAGCAAAGATCCACCAGTATATATGGGTTCGATATTCATATGTTTGTAACCAGTTGTTGAGAAAATACCAGGCTAGAGGGGTGGAGATGACAAAAGATAAGGTTATCAGCAGAACAAAGTCTTTGGATAATAACTGCCAGATGCTCATTATGGTTGCCCCTAACACTTTCCGAATGCCAATTTCTTTGGTGCGTTGTTCGGCAACAAATGACGCCAAACCAAATAAGCCTAAGCATGAAATGAATATGGCAAGTAGTGCAAACACAGAGGCTAACTTCCCGATTCGTTCTTCTTCTGCAAACTTTTTGGCATAATCCTGATCTACAAACTGATAATCAAAAGGTGCAGTAGGAATAAGCTTCTTAAATACTGCCTCGATCTTAGACAATGCTTGAGATGTACTTACTCTAGGATTAAGTCTGATATTGATCCAGCTTACAGATCCATTAAAACCCTGAATGTAAAATAGGGTGGGTTTTATAGGTTCATAGGGTGAGTCCATAACCATATCTTTGATTACACCGAGAATCCTGTACTGTTTGATTTTCTGACTTTGTGACCACGTCCAGGATACCGGTTCACCTACAGGATTTTTTAATCCCATATATCGGGCTGCTGCTTCGTTAATAACCATCCCCGATGAATCACTAGCTAGCTCTCTTGAAAAATCTCTTCCTGCTACAAACTGCCAGCCTACTGTTTTACCATGTTCAGGTGTTACAGTCAGGGTTCCAAAATCTTTATCCTGGTTTTGTGTCTGACCTTTCCAATTGAATCCACCATTGCCAGAGGTAACTTCTGTAACCTTACCCATTGATTCTGACATTTCTGTCACTACTCCTGTTTTCTGTAAAGCAGTTCGTAACAAATCGTATTTACCATAGAAATCGGCAGATTTCATTTCCATCGTTATCAACCCTTTTCTGTCATATCCTACTGGTCGGTTTTTGGCGAACTGAATTTGTTGATACACAACAATAGTGCAGATGATCAAAGTGACGGATACTGTAAACTGAAGTACTACCAATAGTTTGCGTGGAGTTGAGGCAGATCTTCCAATATGTAATGTGCCCTTTAGTACTTTAACAGGATGAAAGGAGGATAAATACAAAGCCGGATAGCTTCCTGCCAGTAAACCCGTAATTCCAATGAATCCAATACTTGTTAGCCAGAACCAGGAATTGCCCCAAAGCATATGCATATCTTTATTCGCTATCCCATTAAACCAGGGTAGTGAAAGTTGAGTAAACAAAAGCGAGAGGCAAAAGGCAAAAATGACAACCAGATAAGATTCTCCCAAAAACTGACTTATCAGTTGCTCTCGGAGAGAACCAAGGGTTTTACGAATACCCACTTCTCTGGCACGTTTTTCACTTCTTGCAGTTGAAAGATTCATAAAGTTGATACAAGCCAGTAAGAGTACAAAGCCACCAATAATACCTACAAGCCAAACCATTTGTACAGGGCCTTTTTCGGGTATACCTTTCTCAAAAGATCCGTAGAGGTGCCATTGACTCATAGGATGTAAGAAGATCTGTGGATGATGAGCTACTTGTTCTTGTAAACCTTCCAGATTTTTTATCTTATCAAGTTCTGTGTCTTTGATTGTATTGGAAATTGTTTCAAAGCTGGTGTTGGGTTTTATTTGGGCATAAATGCGCAGGAAATGATTATTCCAGTCATTTACAGCCCGTTTTTCAATCCATTCATTCATCGAAACCCACAGATCAAAAGGTGCAAAGAACTGTATTTCGTGAAACTCAGTATTTTGAGGCAAATCTTCATAGACACCTGTTACCTTAACATCTATGGATGCATTTATTTTTATGAATTGATTAAGCGGTTCTTTATCTCCAAATAGTGCTTTAGCAGTGGACTCAGATAATAGAATAGAGTGAGGATCTCTTAATCCAGCCCAAGTACCTCTGAGCATTTTTAATGTCAGCATTTCCGGAGCTCCATCTTCAATGTATATTCCTATTTTAGAAACCTTTGCATCTCCATGAGAAAGAATATAGGATTGTGTCCATGAAGCTTTTAACAAATGAGTAAACTGGTCTCCATAGGCGTTCTTCAGTTCTACAGCAAGTGGATATTGTAGACTATTACCAATGTGAAGTTCTTGTTCATCTGTAACCTGATTCATAACTCTTGCAATGTGATTGTAATTCTGATGGTACTGATTGAATGACAATTCATCATATACCCACAGGCCAATCAGCATAGCGACTGTCATACCTACAGCAAGCCCTGCAATGTTAATAAAAGCATAGCCCTTCTGGCGGACCAGGTTGCGAAAGGCGATCATTGCGTAGTTTCGGAGCATAATTGAGTTTGGTAAAAGTGAATACTCAGTAACTTTTTGCTTTAAAACAAAGAGGCGTATCAGACTTAAAACATCTAGTACATATCGAATACGGGCTTGCTTCTCACCCATAATCTGAACTCGTTGGTGAAACAATTCTTCTAGATCGCCCTCCATTTCTTCAACTAAATGATCTGCACAGAATCCATGCAACAACCTTGTTGCCCAATGGGGTGGCCTTGGTAGGTGAGGTGTCGCCATAATTTTAACTTTAAGACCAGGCTGTTTTAGGAATAGATTCCCACATCTGATTCCGTAGCTGGTGAATTTCTTCCAGTGCTCTTTTTCCTGCAATGGTTACAGAATAAAGTCGTTTGCGACGGCCACCACGTTCGGCAGTGGCTCCACCCATCTGAGAATTTACCAGACCCTTTTCTTCTAATCGATGCAGTGCTGAATGGACAGCCCCCAGATTCACAGACCGCCCCATCTGCTGTTCAATCTCACTGGTGACTGCTGCACCGTAAGCATCCCCTGACCGTATGGCAACTGCCAGTAAAACCACTTCCTCAAACTCTCCTAAATAGGTTCCTTTCATGGATAGTTAATGTAAAGAATGATTAGTTGTGTAAATGTATAACAAATGGTTTGCCAGAAGTGAAAAACGCTTCTGGTAAGCTTTAATGCAAGTTTTTGCTAATGAGAGTTGTATATAGTTTGTCCGTTAACGGACAAGAGGTGTCCGCTTTGATACAAGTGTTGGGATATGCTCAAACAATAAGAGCCTTGATATTCAAGGCTCTTATTGTTTGATGCAAATAGGGGTCTATATTGGGTAACACTAATTTTTGTATTCTTATTCGTTACGTAATGCTTTGACAGGATTTTTCAGAGCAGCTTTAATAGACTCATAGCTAACTGTGATGGCTGCAATACCTAATGCAGTGAAACAGGAAATTAGAAAGATAGTCCAGTCAACATTGATTCGATAGGCGAATCCTTCCAGCCAATTGTTTGCTGCATACCAAGCTAATGGAGTAGCAATAACCATAGCTAATAACAGTAGACGAGTAAAGTTTTGAGATAACAGATAAACGATGTTGCCAACAGAAGCACCTAATACTCTTCGCACCCCAATTTCTTTGGTACGCTGCTCGGCTATGAATGCGGATAGTCCATACAGACCTAAACAGGAAATGAAGATAGCCAATACGGCAAAAGCATTGAACAAATCTCCCATTCTGTTTTCTGTCTTGTAAAGGTTAGCCAGATCCTGATCTATAAAATGGTAAGTAAATGGATAGGCAGGATTAAGTTTCTTGTGAATAGACTCCAATGCCTGAATGGTTGCCTCTGTTTTATTGGGTTGAGTACGAATAATCACTTTGCCTCCCCAGGTATTGAGATGCATAAGCATTGGCTCTATAGATTGTTGAATGGGCTTAAAGTTAAAGTCCTGCACCACACCAATGATTGTTCCTTTTATGCCTCCAAAGGTGAGTGATTTCCCTACCGCATTCGAGATATTCATTCCCATAATCTGAAGTGCTTTTTCGTTGACAATATAACTTGCTGAATCAGCTTTTGAATCAGGATAAAAGCTTCGACCACTAAGTATTTTCATCTTGAAGATATCAATAAAGCCTGCATCAACAGCCATGGTTGGAAAGAGGGGTTGACTTTGAGGATTTTTCCCTTCCCAGAATACATCAACAACACCAGTTGCCAGATTGGTGGGTAGGTCCAGAGAGATGGCAAAGTTTTGTGTGAGCGGATTTTGCTTTAGTTCATTTTTAAAGGCTTGTTGCTTGCTCCATAACTCACCTGTCATCTGTACATACAGCAAATTCTCTTTATCAAATCCCAGATTTCGTTGCTTAATGAATTGTAGTTGATTATAAACCACTGTTGTCCCGACCAGCATAATAATAGATACTACAAATTGACAGACTACTAACCCATTACGAAGCCAACTGCCTCCGCCAGCTATGGTCAAATTTCCCTTGAGTACTTTTATAGGCTGGAATTTGGAAAGAAACAAAGCAGGGTAACTTCCTGACAGCAATCCAGTAGTGATGGCGATTGCTCCAATTATTAGAAGAAGGTTAGTATCCAGGAAATTGAGTGTAAGTTGTTTGTCTGAAAGTATGTTAAAGAATGGGATCAGCAGCCACACCAGAACAACTGCTACTAACAATGATATAAAGGATATCAGTGAGGACTCCGCTAGAAACTGTCCAATGAGTTGAATCCGGTCTGCTCCCACTACTTTACGTAATCCCACTTCTTTGGCCCGTTTAGCAGATCTGGCAGTAGCCAGGTTCATAAAGTTGATACAGGCAACAATCAAAATGAACACCGCCACGACTGAAAATATCCGCACATATTGGATATTACCATTGCCTGCTACATCTCTGAGTAAATGTGAATTCAAATGAATACTGAGTACAGGTTGTAATTTAAAATCTACACGAAGTGGTATATTTTTCTCGATAAGTTTACCAATGCGTTTCTCAAGGTTGGCTAAGGAAGTAGGGGATGTATTAGTCTTGTCTTCAAGCTGGATATAGGTATAGAAATCAAAGTTGTTCCAGTTATTGTTT
The DNA here is from genome assembly GCF_030068605.1 of Xanthocytophaga agilis. Taxonomy (NCBI): domain Bacteria; kingdom Pseudomonadati; phylum Bacteroidota; class Cytophagia; order Cytophagales; family Rhodocytophagaceae; genus Xanthocytophaga; species Xanthocytophaga agilis. The sequence goes on along the minus strand of NZ_JASJOU010000002.1, from coordinate 543,427 downwards.
TTCAAATCGTAATTAGTTCTTGCTAAGAAGGACATGGGTAGAATAAAGTCAAACTGTAAGTGAGAAGTACTAGGAATATCAGCCAGTACACCTATTACAACTAATTCATCCTGATTATCTTTTCGGATTGTCTTACCCAGTGCATCTTCCTGACCAAAATATTTTTGAGCCATTCTTTCTGTAATTATAATTCCATCCGGACGGTTTAAGGCTGTTCTTACATCCCCTTTAACCAATGGAAAAGAAAATACATCAAAGAAAGTTGAATCTGCATAATAAATCCCTTCCTCTTCAAATTTACGATCTCCTACCCCTAATATATGGGTATCACTATGCAAGCGTACTGTATTTTTGATCTCCGGTAATTTGTCTGCCAATAAAGCTGCTGTTGGTACAGGTGTTATGGCTGCATCAACACCAGAGGCATTGATTGTAAGGCGATACAACTGATCGGCGTGTGTATGAAAACGATCATAGCTGAGTTCATCCTGCACCCAAAGCAAAATCAGAATACTACAGGCCATACCAACAGATAAACCGAGAATGTTAATTACTGAAAATGCTTTCTGACGAGTCAGATTGCGAAAGGCGATAAGAAAGTAATTTCGTAACATATCGGTAAGGACAGGTTTGGGTGAATGTCGGCGTTTAAAAATGGATGGTCTCAGATAACTGAATATATCTCTGAAATAAAGCCAATCTGCTTTTGTCTTGCTTGTTCGTTTGATTCGTAATTGATAGCGTTCATGCAAGTCTCCCTGCACTTCTTCCCACAGGTTAGGTGTACAAAAACGTTCTAATAGTCGATCTAGCCAGCGAGGAGGTTGATCTTTTCTACTCATTATACGATATGACTTTGTTAGTTACTCATTACGTAATGCTTTAACAGGATTTTTCAGGGCAGCTTTGATAGATTCATAACTCACTGTAAGAGCGGCAATACCTAATGCAGTGAAACAGGAAATTAGAAAGATAGTCCAGTCAACATTGATTCGATAGGCGAATCCTTCCAGCCAATTGTTTGCTGCATACCAAGCTAATGGAGTAGCAATAACCATAGCTAATAACAGTAGACGAGTAAAGTTTTGAGATAACAGATAAACGATGTTGCCAACAGAAGCACCTAATACTCTTCGCACCCCAATTTCTTTGGTACGCTGCTCGGCTATGAATGCGGATAGTCCATACAGACCTAAACAGGAAATGAAGATAGCCAATACGGCAAAAGCATTGAACAAATCTCCCATTCTGTTTTCTGTCTTGTAAAGGTTAGCCAGATCCTGATCTATAAAATGGTAAGTAAATGGATAGGCAGGATTAAGTTTCTTGTGAATAGACTCCAATGCCTGAATGGTTGCCTCTGTTTTATTGGGTTGAGTACGAATAATCACTTTGCCTCCCCAGGTATTGAGATGCATAAGCATTGGCTCTATAGATTGTTGAATGGGCTTAAAGTTAAAGTCCTGCACCACACCAATGATTGTTCCTTTTATGCCTCCAAAGGTGAGTGATTTCCCTACCGCATTCGAGATATTCATTCCCATAATCTGAAGTGCTTTTTCGTTGACAATATAACTTGCTGAATCAGCTTTTGAATCCACGTAAAAGCTTCGACCAATGAGTAGCTTCATTTTGAATACATCAATAAAGCCTGCATCTACAGCCATGGTTGGAAAAATAGGTTGGCTTTGAGGATCTTTCCCTTCCCAGGATACATCAGCTGCTCCTGTACCCAAATTGGTTGGGAGGTCTTGTGCAATAGCAAAACTTTGTGTGAGTGGATTTTGCTTTAGTTCATTTTTGAGGGCTTGTTGCTTGCTCCATAACTCACCTGTCATCTGTACATATAGTAAATTTTCTTTGTCAAATCCCAGATTCCGTTGCTTAATGAATTGTAGTTGATTGTAAACTACTGCTGTTCCAACTAACATAATAATGGAAACTACAAATTGACAGACTACTAACCCATTGCGGAACCACACATTACCATTTTCGACTGCCAGATTTCCTTTTAATACTTTGATAGGTTGAAATCTGGAGAGAAACAGAGCCGGATAACTTCCTGAAAGCAATCCGGTAGTTAATGCTATGGCTCCAATGATTAAGAGTAGCCTTGTGTCTAAAAAATTGAGTGTAAGTTGCTTATCTGAAAGCATGTTAAAGAATGGGATTAGCAACCAGACCAGAACAATTGCTACTAACAATGAAAAAAAGGATATCAATGAAGATTCAGCCAGAAACTGCCCAATGAGTTGAAAACGATCAGCTCCCACTACTTTACGTAATCCTACTTCTTTGGCACGTTTAGCAGATCTGGCTGTAGCCAGGTTCATAAAGTTGATACAGGCGACAATCAAAATGAACACAGCTACTACTGAGAATATGCGTACATACTGAATATTTCCATTCCCTGCTACATCTCTGAGTAAATGTGAGTTCAAATGGATACTGAGTACAGGTTGTAACTGAAAATCTACACGAAGCTTTATGTTTTTTTGGACAATGTTATTGATCTGTTTATTCAGACGAGCTAAAGATGATGCATCTGCATTTTTATCAAGCAAAACATATGTATAAAAGTTGAAACTACCCCATCGGTTTTCCTTGAGATCTCTATCTGTTCTTGCTAAAAAGGACATTGGTAGAATAAAGTCAAACTGTAAGTGAGAGGTAGCAGGAATATCAGCCAGTACACCTGTCACTACAAAATCATCCTGATTATCTTTTCGGATGGTTTTGCCTAATGCGTCTTCTTGTCCGAAATATTTCTGGGCCATTCTTTCTGTGATCAGAATTCCATCCGGGCGATTTAATGCTGTTTTTATATCTCCTTTGACCAATGGAAAAGAAAATACATCAAAGAAAGTTGAATCTGCATAATAAATCCCTTCCTCTTCAAATTTACGTTCACCTACTTCTAATACGTGGGTATTATCAGATAGCCTTACTGCACTCTTTACTTCAGGTATTTTATCTACCATTGCTGCTGCAGTTGGAGCTGAGGTAACAGCTGCATGAATATCTGGTGTATGGGATGTAAGTCGATACAACTTGTCGGCGTGTGTATGAAAACGATCATAACTGAGTTCATCCTGCACCCAAAGCAAAATCAGAATGCTACAAGCCATCCCTACAGATAAGCCAAGAATGTTAATTACTGAAAATGCTTTCTGACGAGTCAGATTGCGAAAGGCGATAAGGAAGTAATTTCGTAACATATCTGTAAGGACAGGTCTAGGTGAATGTCTGCGTTTAAAAATTGATGGTCTCAGATAACTGAATATATCTCTGAAATAAAGCCAATCTGCTTTTGTCTTGCTTATTCGGTTGAATCGTAATTGATAACGTTCATGCAAGTCTCCCTGTACCTCTTCCCATAAGTGAGGCGCACAAAAACGTTCTAACAATCGATCTAACCACCGAGGGGGATGATTATTTGTATTCATCATAACATATCAACTGGCTATCTACTCGGTTCTTAGGCTTTTGACTGGATTTTGTAATGCTGCTTTGATGGATTGAAAACTAATAGTCAGAATGGTAATGACAAGTGTAACAATACCTGCCAGCACAAATATCCACCAACTGATTTCAGTCCGGTAAGCAAATCCCTGAAGCCACTCGTTAACGGCATACCATGCTACAGGTACTGCGATCAGCATGGCTACTACAATCAGTTTAAGAAAGTCAGCAGAGAAGAGTAGTACAATCTGACCAACAGATGCACCCACTATTTTTCGAATACCAATTTCTTTGGCCCGTTGTTCTGCAGAAAAAGAAGCTAATCCAAACAAACCCAGGCAGGCAATAAAAATAGCCAGTCCGGCAAAGTAATTAGACAAACGACTAATCACCTGCTCACTCTGATATTGCCGTGCATACTCCTGATCTGTGAAATAGTAGGTAAATGGATATTCAGGATTTAGCTTTTTACATACTGTTTCTATTTCAGAAAGAGTTCGTTGGGTATTACCTGTTTCTATTCGAACCATAATACTACCTTCCCGATGCTGATTACGTAGATAGGCAATCAGAGGACGTATAGGTGTATGTAGCGATTGAAAGTGAAAGTCTTTGATTACGCCGATAATCTTGCCTTGATGATTCCCCCAGTTCAGAAATTTGCCAACAGGATTTTTATATCCTATGGCTTTTAGTGCTGATTCATTAATCAGAAAACCTGTTGAATCTGTGGCAAATTTCTTTGAAAAGTCCCGGCCTTCTTTCATTTTCAGATTCATAGTCTCCACAAAGTCATAACCTACACCAACAGGAGTAAAGCGAACTCTATTCGTAGGATCACTGCCTGGCCAGGAAATTCCATCTGTTCCCCAATTAAGGCTGGCTGGAGATTCGGTAATATGTGATACTTGTTTCACACCTGAAATCTGAGAGAGTTGTTCTTTCAGAATCCCATAATCTTTATCCAGATTTCCCTCTAGTGGAAAATAAATCAGGTTTTCGCGAGAGTAGCCCAGGTTTTTGGTTTGTACATATTCTATCTGACGATAGATAATAATCATACCAATAATTAGAATAGTTGATAGGGCAAACTGAAATACTACCAGACCCTTGCGAAACCAGAGTGAACCAGAAGTAAACTTAAGTGTGCCTTTGAGTACATTTACGGGATTAAGAGAGGATAAGAAGAATGCTGGATAACTACCTGCCAGTAAACCTGTTATGAACGTCATGCCTGCAACTATCCCCCAAAAGGAGATGTTGGTTATAGGTATAGTCATATGTTTGTTTGTGAGGCTATTGAAAAATGGCAATAAGACAAATACCAATAAAAGTGATAATCCAACTGCAAGGATTGTAAGAAGCATTGCCTCACTGAGAAACTGTCTGGTTAGAGCTGAGCGTATAGCTCCAATAGCTTTTCGTACCCCTACTTCTTTAGCTCGCTTGGCAGATCTGGCAGTAGCCAGGTTCATAAAGTTAATACAGGCAATCAGCAGAATAAAGACAGCTACAATGGTGAACAGATGTATATATTTAATGCGTCCACCTGCAACTTGAGCATTTTCAAAATTGCTGTTCAGATAATATTCATGAAAAGGCTGTATACCCAGTTCGGTACGAAAGGTCTTATTCGGATCTGGAATGTATTTGTCTGTGAAATGTTTGAGTTTTGCTTCTACTTTGGCTGGATCTGCATCAGCGCGAAGCATAAAGAATGTTAGCGGATCGTTGGAATCCCATCCTTTCGCCCATTCATTATCTTGTACATACGATTCCCAGGATCTGAGACAATCAAATTGCAAGGTGCTGTTTTGGGGAATATTTTCAAATACCGCAGTTATTATCAGATTTTTTCGGTTGTCATATCTGATAGTTTTGCCGATAGCAGCTTCTGGTGAACCAAAAAAAGCTTCTGCCATTTTTCGGGATATTGCCAGATTGTTTACGTCCTTTAATGCTGTTTCTACATTTCCTTGTAGCAGAGGAAAGCTGAACATTTTAAAGAAATCCGGACCTGCTGTATTGATACCTTGCTTATTGGTCTTATTTCCAACGGTAAATGCCTGATAGTTTGTCCATGAAAAAGCTGTTGCCATCTCAATTTCCGGTATTTCTTTTTTTAGTTCTTCTGCCAGCGGTCCTTGGGTCCATATAACCCCTTGCGCTTTTCCACTGAAAAACTGACGTTCATAAATCCTATACAGCTGATTTTTATGTATATGAAAGGCATCAACACTGTATTCATCCTGTATCCAGAACATAATAAGCAGGGTACATGTCATGCCAAGTGCCAGACCAGCTATGTTGATAGAAGAGAATGCTTTATTTTTGAGAAGGTTCCTCCAGGCTATTGTGAGATAATTACGTATCATATCTGCAAATGAAGGTTGAGGTGAATAGTGATGTTTGAAAACCGAAGGACGCAGATAACTGAGTGAATCCCTGAAGTAAAGCCAGTTAGCTTTTGTCTTACTTGTCCGTTTGATTCGTAAATAGAATCGTTCATGCAGATCTCCCTGCACTTCTTCCCACAGATGTGGTGCACAAAATCGCTCCAGTAACCAATCTAACCACCGTGGTGGTGGATGAAAATGATCCTTCTCTTTGTTGTTCATAGTGTAGCACTCATTTTAAACAATGTTTATCTTCTACAAATAACCTATTCTGTCCGTAAGCTTTTGATTGGATTGCGTGAGGCTGCTTTTAGTGTCTGAAAGCTGATCGTGAGTAAGGTAATCAGTAAGGCTCCCGCGCCAGAAGCAATGAAAACCCACCAGGCGATGCTAGTCCGATATTCGTATTGTTGTAACCAACTGTTTGAGAAGTACCAACTAACAGGAACTGCAATGAGAAAGGCTACAGAAACCAGAAGGACAAAATCTTTGGAAAGTAATTGCCACAGACTGAAAACAGAGGCTCCAAGTACTTTGCGAATGCCTATTTCTTTGATCCGTTGTTCGGCCATGAAGGAAGCTAACCCAAATAATCCCAGACATGACAGAAAGATGGATAATGTTGTAAATATGGTTGCCAGGTTAGCTATGCGTTCTTCATCTGAAAATTTGTGCGCATACTCTTCATCTACAAATGTGTAATCAAATTCGCTTCCGGGATTTATCTTTTTGAAAACAGGCTCAATTCTTTCCAAGGCTTCGTGTGCCGATAAGGAAGGAGATAAGCGTACCATGATGAAATTTGACCATTTGTATTCCAGCATGTATAACATGGGCATTGTTGCCTGATAAGGGGATGTTACAATCATATCTTTTACAACTCCTGTAATGATACGATCAGGTTGACCAGGAGAAGAAAGATGCTCTCCTACAGGATGTTTCAATCCCATAAGCTTTGCTGCTGCTTCATTGATAATAACGGAGCCTGTATCTGTTGGAAACTCTCTGGAAAAATCACGTCCTTCTTTAATCTGCCAGCCTAGTGTATTTCCATAATCATGTGTAACTGCAAAAGAACCTAGCAGAGGGACCAGACTGGGGTCTTTGCCTTTCCAGCTAATATTTTTCTCAATGTAAGAGACGTCTGTAGTGGGATCAGATGAACGTGCCATGTCTTTTACCGCTCCTGTCAAAAGAAGCTGACTCCGTAAAAAATTATAGGGAGTATCATAAAGCTCAGGCGTGTTCATGTGAATGAGAATAAGTCCTTCCCTATTGTATCCTACTGATCTGTCTTTAGCAAACTGAATCTGTTGGTAGACAATGATAGTCCCGATAATCAAGGTCACAGAAACCGTAAACTGAGTTACTACCAGGGCTTTGCGTGGTAATGTGGCCAGTCGACCGATCTGCAAGGCTCCTTTCAATACTTTGATAGTCTCAAAAGAAGATAGATAGAATGCCGGATAACTTCCTGCTAATAGGCCCGTCAGTACTGTAAATCCTAGGATGATGGTCCAGAAGGATATACTAGCCCATGTTATGTGAATTTCTTTATATGCAATCTGGTTAAAGAAAGGAAGCGAAATCCATAAAAAGGCCAATGCCAGAACCAGCGCAAGGAAGGAGATAAGTACAGACTCGCTGAGAAACTGCCCTATCAATTGCGTTCGAACTGATCCAATGGCTTTTCGGATACCCACTTCTTTGGCTCGTTTTTCACTACGGGCAGTTGACAGATTCATAAAGTTGATGCAAGCCAGCAACAACACAAATACCCCAATGATACCAAACATCCAAACAAACTGAATTCTGCCACCTGCTACTTGCCCATTTTCAAACTGATTGTATAAATGCCATTGACTCATGGGATATAAAAGAATTTCTTCTTTCCCTTCTTTTATATGTGGTTGGGCAATGTGTTTGACAATGTTATTTACCGTATGAATATCTGTCCCTTCTTTTAACTGAACAAATATCCGCCAGTTACGGTAGTCCCAATCTGCCTGAGCTTCTTTTACTCCTCCACCGAATGTGCTGACAGCTTTGTCCCAAGCCAGAAAAAGTTTGGTTTCATAGAATGTGGAATTCTTGGGCAGATCTTCAAATACGCCAGCTACCTTCACTTCTGCCATATTATCTATTCGGATAATCTGGCCTAATGGATCTTTTTCGCCAAATAAGGCTTTTGACAGAGAGTTAGTGATCAGTACAGAAGAGGGATCTTTTAATGCACCCCGGCTTCCTTTGATCATATGTAAACCCAACATTTCAGGGAATTCTGGTTGGGTCCATACACCTGACTGCGCTACTTTTTTATCTCCAACTGCCAGGACATGTGTATAGTTTTTCCAGACAAGAGAGACATGTTCAAAATGATTGGCATATTTGGTTCGTAATTCATTCGCTAAAGGAATCGCACCTAAATCACTGGTAGTAGATTCTCCATTGAATGTACGGGTATCCATTACCTGAGCAATGTGCTCATAATTCGGGTGGTAGGTATCATACGAAAGTTCATCATATATCCACAGTCCAATCAACATAGCGACTACCATTCCCACGGCCAGACCTCCTATATTGATAACCGAATACGTTTTGTTGCGAGTCAGATTACGCAATGCAATAGTGAGATGATTTCGTAACATATCTGTAAGGATAGGTTTGGGTGAATCTGTACGTTTAAAAATGGAGAGCCTTAAATAGCTTATTGTATCTCTGAAGTAAAGCCAATCTGCTTTTTGCTTACTTGTTCGTTTGCTTCGTAGTTGATGTCGTTCATGCAGGTCTCCCTGCACTTCCTCCCATAAGTGAGGTGCACAAAACCGCTCCAGTAACCAGTCTAACCAGCATGGAGGATGATTCTTTTTACCGATGCTCATACTTATTTTGTGAACATTGTGGTACTTTTTTTAGGCCAGATCTATTTTAGGCAGCGCATTAGGAAGTATTCGTTGCCAGAGCCTGTCCCGAACGGCTTGAACTTCATGCAGTACACGACTGCCTGCAACTGTTACTGTAAAGAGGCGTTTGCGACGGCCACCTCGTTCAGCTGTGGCTTCACCCATTTGAGAATTGACAAGTCCTTTGTCTTCCAGACGTTGCAACGCTGCATGAACTGCACCTGTGGTTACAGTATGTCCGGTCTGTGCTTCCAGTTCTTCTGCAATCACTACACTGTAAGCGTTAGGTGTCAGAACCGCTACTGTTAATAACACAATTTCTTCAAATTCCCCAAGATCACTTCGACGCATAAGAAAAGAGATAATGATTGTTTTGTATTACTTCTATTTCGGTATAACAAATGGTCTGCCAAAAATAAAAGCCTCAAAAACTGATTGTTTTGAGGCTTTTATAAAAGAGTAGCGTTTAGCAACTGTCCGTAAGCGGACAGCAATTGTCCGATTTTAGACAATCTGGGTTATCGTATCCTGTGTGGGTTGAACTAGTAGTAAATACTTTTTGTCTCGGGATCGCCACAAATATTTACAAGCAAGCGTGCGATTAGGCTTCCATCTTTCCGCTATCTCATGAAGACGTTTGTGTAACTCTTTCCCGGTTTCATTCACTTTATATAATTCAACCATCGATTGTCTGATTATCAGATCATCTATGGGAAATATATCCGGACGATTCATTGGAAACATCAGAAGCATCTGTACAGTCCAGCGGCCTACACCCTTAATCTGAGTAAGATGTGTAATGATCTCTTCATCTGTCAAAGACGTAAGCCGATCCATTGTGATAGGATATTTCTGGTGAAAGGTGGCTATATTACGGATGTAATTTACTTTCTGACCAGATAAACCTATTGAACGAAGCTTTTCTATATCTGTCAGAAGAACTTGTTCTGCAAGAGGGTTATTGTTCTCAAATAATCCGCAGAAACGGGCATAAATAATATCGGCTACTTTTACAGAAAGTTGTTGAGAAATAACAGATTCCAGTAATCCAACATATAAGTCTGTCTGAGAAGAAACTACAGGGGCTATGATGGTTTCGACCAGACGGGTCATAATCAAATCTTCAGCATGCCAGGACATAATAATCAGAGATAAGTTTCTTCAAATTTACTGATTTTTGCCTGAAACTTATCTCTGATATAGAAGCATATACTCTAAGTTAGTGTCTTAGTTTTTGACGGGTTGTTTAACGGATGGCTTAAGCTTGGTGTATAGTAAATTTTCAATAAAGATACCTTTCGCTGATTTGATGTAAAGTTGAGACATAGGCTGTTCCGGAAAAAAGATCCCAGTCATTACGGTTAGTCCATTATCTGCAAACAGTTCTACTGAAGCAACATCTACAATTACTGTAAGCGAGATGATCTGATCTGCTGAGAGGCGGGGAGCAGTATACCGTTTTCCAAATCCTTCTCTAAAGTTTGTTTGGCCGGAATGGGTACGATCTATATAGTATACATTACTGGCTTTATCATATCCGATGATTACTTCATTTCCCCGATCATTAGCCAGTACAATAGAGAAGTCATTTGTATTTTGTGCTGACACATCCAGTTTAAATAATCCGGTTTCATTTTTTAGCTTACTCGTGAGTGGACGTCCTCCTTTGATATTTTCTTTTTTGAGTGAGAAGCTTTCCCCTTTCAAAACATTTAACTCTTTTACAGGAACAGATGTTAGAAACCAGTCTTTCTTTATTTGAGTAAGTCCTAATTCCCGCGGTACAGTCATTGCACTGCGCCAAGGGCTGGTGGGCACTTTTTCTCCATATAACCAGTTACTCATCCAACCCAGAAACAGGGTTCGTTCGTTGGTATTAGCAATGGTTACACCTGCATAGTTATCTGTTCCGTAATCAATCCATTTGGTTTCTTTAGAATAGGGCTTAAACGTTTTTCCATCAAAGTCTCCTATAAAGTATTGAGTAGCGGATCCTTCATTTGGCCCGCCAGGATTGATGCTAACCAACAATACCCAAGCCGTTTTTCCATTAGCTGTTAGTGGAAATAAATCAGGACATTCCCATACTCCGCCATGTGATCCTGCATCCTGTCCAAACTCACTTTCTTTTGTCCAGTTCTTTAAATTAGGTGAAGAGTAAAAGGTGATACGATCTTTAGTGGCAAGGGACATGATCCATTTTTGCTGAGGTTCATACCAGCGTACTTTGGGATCACGAAAATCAGTAATACCGGGATTAGGTAGTACTGGGTTATTTTCATATTTCTTCCATGTTTTGCCTTCATCTAAACTATATGCCAGACTTTGGTATTGGTATTTGTCGCTTTTTTGTTTTTCCAGATCTGGATTATGGTGTGTGAAAATGGCAACCAGTGGTGATACACCATTTTTACCCAAACCGCTGGTATTATCCTTGTCTACTACCACACTTCCTGAGAAAATATATCCCAGACTATCCGGATACAATGCGATGGGCTGCTCTGTCCAGTGAACCAGATCTGCACTAGTCGCATGTCCCCAGTGCATAGGTCCCCAGGTAGTTCCATCCGGATAGTGTTGAAAAAACAGATGATAAGTCCCCTTATAATACACCATTCCATTTGGATCATTCATCCAATGCTTGTTAGGGGAGAAATGAAACTGTGGACGATGAGGTTCGTTCTGGGCCACAGAATAATAGACCACATGGATCAATAAGAAAAGACAAGCCAGCCGTTTATACATATAAATAGGAGTAGGGTAGAACAAATTATAGATGTGTTCTTTAATCACGAAGAAAGTATCTGAGCCTTTGCTAAAAATGAGTATATATCTTCTTCAGAAAATTGTGGAGTGGCCCCTTGTTTCGTTGCCAGAAAGGCTCCTGTTGCACACGCAAATTCAAGTGTTTTCTGAGGCACCTCATTTTGTAAGGTTTTGTAAAGAAAGGCAGCCAGAAATGCATCACCACTACCAATGGTATCTTTTACTTCGACAATGAAGCCTGATTGCTGAAAGAATCCATCTTTGTTTAGCAACGCTGCTCCCTGAGCACCTAATGTTACACAAATCGTGTCTAGAGAGTAGCGATCTTGTAATGCCTGCATGGTAGTATGTAATTCTGTTGAGTCTCCATACCAGGCTGCCAATTCTGCCAGTTCATGCTCATTCAATTTTGCTATGTGAGCCTGGTGTAACAGATCTTCTACTAATTCTCGTGTATAATGTGGTGCTCTTAAGTTTACATCAAAAACTTTATGTGGGGCTATCTTTAGCAGTGATAGAAGAGTCTCCTGTGATTGCTGACTACGGGCTACAAGACTGCCATATACAAAGAAGTTACTTTGTTTTACAGTTTGTTCCATGCTTTGAGTTAACTGTATATAATCCCATGCTACAGGCTGAACAATTTTATACGTCACTTCATTCGCATCCGAAACATTGGCTTTGGCTACACCTGTAAGATGTGATTGCCCTGTTTGGACTAGTTCGGTCGAGATACCTTTCTGTTTTAGAAAATCCAGTAATTCACTGCCTAGTTCGTCATTTCCTACCCGACTTATAAGCTGAGCATTGACACCAAAATTCCGAAGGTCCGCTGCTACATTCATTGGCGCACCTCCGGGTTGTTTACTGGTGGGCAATACATCCCAGAGAATCTCTCCAAAACAAACGATTAGTGGATTCATAGCCAGAGTGATTAATGAGATATAAACGTTCTTTCAATTTGTTCCAGGCTGGTGCCTTTGGTTTCTGGCATAAGTCGAAGAACAAACAATAATTGCAACACCATCATGATTGTAAAAAACAGGAATGTGTTCCCGCCTCCAAAACGTTCTGCCAGGTAAGGAAATGTGAATGTGATAATAGCAGCCATAATCCAGTGCGTAAAGCTTCCTAACGCTTGTCCACTAGCCCGTACTTCATTCGGGAAAATCTCGGATATAAACACCCATATAACGGCTCCCTGTGAGAATGCAAAAAAGGCTATATACACAAACAACAGTAAAGGAACAGTTAATCCACTAAAGTCCTGAGCATAAAAAGCTCGGGCTACTAAAGCCAATGTGATGATTAAACCAACAGAACCTATTTTCATTAATGTTTTGCGTCCATACCGATCAATCAAATTCAAAGAGATCATGGTAAATACCAGATTGACTACACCCACACCTGTAGAAGATAATAAAGCAGAGTTTTTACCCAGACCTGTCATTTCAAAAATACGTGGTGCATAGTAGATGATTGCATTAATGCCTGATACCTGATTAAATACGGCAAACAACACCGCCAGCATAATAGGTGTGCTATAAGAACCAGAAAAGAGTTTTGTTGTCTGAGGTTGATCTACATGTTTTTGTATGGCTATAAAAGTCTCTTCTGCCGTTTCCGGATCAATTAGTTGTAGTACTTCCCGAGCCTGAGCAGTTTGTCCTTTCGCTAAAAGTAGCCAGCGTGGACTTTCTGGAATATTTAAGACAGCTACCAGAAAGATTATTGAAGGAAAAGCCTGAACTCCCAACATCCATCTCCAGGATTCATTGGTCATAAATTCGGCCAGAAGATAGTTAGACAGATAGGCAACCAGAATTCCTAACACAATATTGAATTGAAAAAGAGCAACCAATCTTCCTCTGGATTTAGCTGGAGAGATTTCAGTGATATACATAGGTGCAGCTACTGAAGATGCACCTACTCCTAAGCCGCCCAGGAAGCGAAAGATCAAAAACATTTCCCAGTTAACAGCAAGAGCTGTTCCAATAGAAGAGATCAGATAAAGAACTGCAATCCAGAAAAGCGTTTTTTTTCGGCCTAATCGTTGAGCTGGAATACCACCTAGCATGGAGCCAATTACAGTCCCAATTAAGGCGATGGATACCGTTAGCCCATGTTCCCATACATCAAGTTGCCATAGAGATTCGAGGGATTGCTCTACGCCGGAGATAACAGCAGTATCAAAACCAAAAAGGAAGCCTCCCAAGGCTGCAGTAATAGACCAAAAGAAAATACGTTGTTTCTGATTCATGATTGGCTTAGAAAGTCAGTTAGTAGAGTTAGATGAATGACCCAACAACAGATACAGTGGTATGGATAATGAGAAGAACTTTATATATAAAATTGTCTTCTCTGTATTTATTATTGTATCATGCAAAGATAAGATATGTGAATTCTAATACAAGTCTTCTATAGACACAATAAATTTATTCATCTACCTTCCAGAATCTCATTCTTTGTCTATTTTGGCATTGTTTCTAGTATACTGATTTCATTAATGATTCAACGCTACTTTACTGCCTATATATGGTTAGGGATTGTTTCAATAACTGTAGCAATCTTTATCAATTTGTTCTTAAATATGAATAACTCATTAGTACAATTCATATTGGATGAAACTGATTTCTTAACTACAACCTCTTTGTTTTTGATGCCTTATCTAATGGGTATACTTTGGTTATGGTATGTAGAGCCCATATGGAATATAGAAAAGACTCTATTTACGCGAAGAATATGGTGGATTGCTTATTTATTACTTCTGTTGTTCTGGGTTTGCAGGGGAATGCTGTTATACTTTCCTGTAGAAGTATCTGGTGGAGGGTGGACGATATATCCTCCTTTGAATGCAGTAAAAACTGAATCAAATTTGATAAATACTACTATAGTCAACAGAGTTATATGTGAGGGCATGGCAATATTGGTGTTGCTACTAGCAATGTTTTTACAACTGATTAATTTGTTGTTTATATTATATATCCGTTGGAAGATGGGAGGTTTTGGAAAACTACGTTGGTTTACTTGGTTTTTGGTTGTGATTGTTTTTCCAACTTGGGTTATTGTAGGAATAGGATTAATATGGGCTGTATTTCTTCTAGCAGATGCTTTGACTGGAATAAACTTTTTATTGGGAGAAATTTATATTGCAGAGGTACCTCCTGTTACTTCTATTAATCAAGTTAGTTTTTGGGAAAGAACATCTGTTGTTGAATATATTGGATATTGTACTATACTGGTTCTGATATGTTTGGTTCTTTATTCTAATGTTCCCAGAAGTAGAGTTGGGCTTATATATTTGTTTATAGCAATAGTAGGTGTTGGCATGAACTATTTTGCTTCTATTACAAATTTGAATATCCTGTTAGGAAATTATTATATAGTTGCTCATCCACATATGTATGATTTGAAATATATGATCATTTTGGGAGGGTTATCAGTTTTATATCAGCTTATATTGTCTAATGAGCAAACTATGAGGCCTTGGCTTTCTTATCTCCATCTCGTTATTTTTGTGTTGGGTTTTCTATGGATTATAAATAATAAAATACCTGTATCTACTGATGAGCTTTTCTGGAAATTCCGCAAAAAAGAATTATTTGTTATCTATATACTTCTTCTGATTGGTCAATTTTCTTTTATGATCAATTATGGAATTACACTACTAAACAACAAAAAAGCCCCAGCATAAATAACTGAGGCTTTTGAATATGACGAGTTGTTATAGACAAAATTAAAACGGAGGTTCGTCTCCCAATGATTCAGGTGGCATTTGTGGTGGCAGATTGTTTGCCTTACTACCCAGACGAATGGTACCGTTTGGCAGGTCTTCATCAAATTCATTCGGAATTATTCCAGAACTAGGCAATGACGCCAGATTAGTAAATGATTCAGCACCATCCCAGTCAGAAAACTTGGTGTATTTACCTATAAATTTCAATGGTACGTTTTCCAGCGATCCATTCCTGTGTTTGGCAATAATTACTTCCCCCATATTGGTAGTTGGATTTCCATTTTCATCCTGAGTAATGCCATAATATTCAGGACGATACAGAAAGGCCACCATATCGGCATCCTGTTCGATAGAACCCGATTCCCGTAAGTCAGAAAGTTGTGGTCGTTTATCCCCACCCCGCGTTTCTACTGCACGACTCAACTGAGAAAGAGCGATAACAGGTACGTTAAGCTCTTTGGCCAGACCTTTTAGAGCCCGGGAAATCTGAGCAACCTCCTGTTCACGGTTTCCTCCCCCTTTTCCTCCGGAATCACCACTCATTAGCTGCAAGTAGTCAATGATAATACATTGAATATCATGTTGTGCTTTCAGACGGCGACATTTGGCACGTAACTCAAGAATAGAGAGTGCCGGCGTATCATCAATATAAATAGGAGCAGCTTCAAGATTGCGAATCTTGGCATGTAGTTGTTCCCATTCATACGCAGCAAGATTTCCTTTCTTTATTTTCTCACTTTCCAGTTCTGCTTCCCCTGAAATCAGACGATTCACTAATTGAACCGCGGACATCTCCAGGGAGAAAATAGCAACTGGCATATTAAACATAACCGCTGCATTTCGTAATGCAGAAAGTACAAAGGCCGTCTTTCCCATTGCCGGACGAGCTGCCAGAATAATCAAGTCAGAACGCTGCCAGCCTGAGGTTACCCGATCCAGTGCGCTAAAGCCAGAAGGGATACCTGTCAGACCATCTTTACGGTCTTTTTTGGCTTCCAGTTCTTTAATCGCAATTTGCATCAGGTCTCGCATACCTGCTACTTTTTTACGGATATTAGATTCTGAGATTTGAAAGAGTCCCTGTTCGGCAAAGTCCATCAGATTAAAGACATCTGTAGTGTCTTCGTAGGCATGTTTCAATATTTCAGATGCCTGAGAAATCAATTCACGCTTGATCGCTTTTTCACCAATAATACGGGCATGCGCTTCAATGTTTGCAGCAGAGTTGACTCTATTGGTTAACTGGGCAATATAAGCCACCCCACCAACCATTTCAATTTTGCCCATTTCCCGAAGTTTCTCTGTCACTGTCAACAAGTCAACAGGCTCTGATTGTGCAAACAGATCCAGAATAGCTCTATAGATTTCCTGGTGGGAATCCTTATAAAAGCTATCTGGTTTCAGCATGTCAATAACTGTTGTCAGTGCATCTTTTTCCAGCATTAGGGCACCTAGTACAGCTTCTTCCAGTTCAGGAGCCTGTGGAGGTAATTTACCAAGATCAGCATCCAAAAAGCGTGGTGCTCCAAGGCGAGTATTGCGAGGACTCTCAGAAAAGGCTTTTTTCACAGGTTTTCCAGGACGTTCTAACATAGATGTAGATGAATGAGAAGATAGTATAGTGGTTTGTTATAAAATACCATCTTGGCGATATAAAACCTCCCACGAATAAGGGTGGGAGGTTTTAAACAAATTTACAATAAATTAATATAGGATGACAGAAAAAACAATTTATAAGTTAATCGGTTGATTATTAGATATTTATATATTTGTGTGATCTTGTACAACAGCTTTTCTGTCAGAATATTGTAAAATAGATTTAGTCTTCGTTGATTACGATTTTTGTAATACGATCTCCCTGACGTATCTCGTCAATGATATCCAGACCTTCAATAACCTTACCAAAAACAGTATGGTGACGATCCAGACCTTTGGTGTTCATACGGTTATGACAAATAAAGAATTGAGATCCACCAGTATCACGGCCACGATGAGCCATAGAGATCACACCACGATCATGGTATTGATTGTTTCCTGTTAGTTCGCAAGGAATACTGTAACCAGGTCCACCTGCTCCGGTACCTGTTGGGTCTCCGGTTTGTATTACAAAGTTTGGCACTACACGATGAAACAATACGCCATCATAATAACCTTGTTTTGCCAGTTTAACAAAGTTAGCAACAGTACCAGGAGCATCTTCTTCGAAGAACATGGCCTTCATTACTCCTTTGTCAGTGTGAATTTCTGCAGTCATGGGAATTACATTGGTTATAATTAAATAAATTAATTCTATGATTTATATAGATTCTACCTTCACGAAAAAGGGTCACAAACTTACGAATTCCGAGTGAGGGAATGGAAATAATTTTACAAAATGTTTTTATGAGTTGACTTCATCCTGAACAAATCCTATACTTGACTAAAACATTACCATTTACTTATGAACACTGGGGAAAACAGCGAAAATAGTTTGAAACAGGTATTGCTGCAGGCTGCTGAAGACCTGTATTACCCAAGCGAATCCGATGAGCCGTTTGCTTACTTTGAATGGGATTTTAATGGAACCAAACCTTTGAATGAGATAGATGTGAAACGATTTGCTCAGCAGACACGTCAAACTCCTGTTGAGATACAATCTGTAGACGATTTCTTTAAACGTGTAACAGAAGTAAAGGAATGGTATCACGAAGAAGAAATAAAACTGGTTGATAAGTTTAAGATCCTTAAAGAAAAGATTATTTCAAATCTTAGCAATGTGCAGGTATATAAGTTAGGTCGTAAGGAGATCGAAGCCTATATTGTAGGCAAAACTCCAACCGGTAAATGGGCTGGTTTGTCTACAAAGCTTACAGAGACTTAAGAATGAAATAGTTACATGCTGATGATTCAACATGGTGATTATCAAATAACAGAACATCCTATCTTAACACTAAAACAACACATGGATTTAGAAAAGCTAAAGTATCCTATTGGAAAATTTGATCATTTTAAGTCAGTATCCTTTACAGATGTACCAGAAGGAATTCAGATCATTGAATCATTTCCTGTTAAGTTGTCTGAATTAGTAAACAAACTTACTCCTGAGCAATTACAAACGCCTTATAGACCAGATGGTTGGACTGCCTTACAGGTAGTACACCATCTGGCGGATAGTCATAGTAATGCATTAATACGCTTTAAGCTTGCATTAACAGAAGAAAACCCTGTCATAAAACCTTACCATGAAAATCTTTGGGCAGAGCTTGAGGATGGTAAAACAACACCTGTAGAGGTGTCCTTGCAATGGATATCTGCCCTGCATAAACGATGGGCTATTTTGCTGCGTTCTATGACAGAGTCCGATTTTGAACGGACATATTTTCATCCTGAAAGCAAAAGGACGTATCCATTAAAACAGGTAGTGTCACTATATGTCTGGCATTGTAACCATCATTATGGACATATTGAATCTGTATTAAAATAAACCTGTTCGAAGTGTATAATCTCCTGGTAGGTTGGCTGGATTTTTGCGACATACTAGGAAATAACATTTGTTCTATTTTTATCGGGTAAGCCTTTGATTCTGATACACGTTCCTTTTCTGTGGGTGCATGGAATGGCCCTGTTTCCATTTGTGTTGATAAAATACAAACATTATGCTTCAAATGAACGCCTGCTGAATCACGAACAGATTCACCTGCGTCAGCAGTTGGAGTTGGGAATTATTCCATTTTACATCTGGTATCTGCTTGAGTATGCTTGGCTTCGTATTAAGGGGATGAAACACAAAGAGGCTTACTACAATATAAGCTTTGAGAAAGAGGCTTATGACAGACAGTATGATCTGGATTATCTGCTTTATCGGCCTTTGTGGAATTTTAGAAAGTATCTATAAAAAGAAAGAACTGCTCATTTCTGGGCAGTTCTGGATTTTAACGGCTTGAATACAAACACGTTTTTTTATTTTTTATACACCTTCACATTAAAAACGAGTCCCTGCAATTTCTTAATCTGATCAGGACGACGCAGATAATGCATATAATTTTTTCTAGGTAAAGTCAGAGGCTCCAGTAATGAATCTGCAGGTATCTCCTGAACCAACGTGAACAAATGTTTAGACTTGATTGCAAAAGCTGCACCATCTTCATTCGGATTTTTACCTGTAACAATACCTACTAGATTCCCTTTCGCATCCAATAAAGGTGCTCCACTATTTCCAGGGTTTACTGGAACCGATATTTGATATTTTGAAGTGTCTCCATCATTTCCTGTATGGGCACTGATCGCTCCATCTCCGTATACAATATCTTCTCGTGGATAGGCTAGTGTATAAACCGATTCTCCCAGATCTGTCTCACGAGTATTTAACGCATACGGCATATAGGCCAACGGTTTAAAAGTAGAATCTGATATCTTGAGTAGTGCCAGATCTAGCTTTTGATCTTTATGAATTACTTTTGCTTTATAACGTTGGCGAATGTTCTCATAATTTGTAGACTCTACATATACCTCATCTGCTCCACTTACTACATGTCGGTTAGTGACAATGTAGCCATTGGGAGAGATCATGAAACCTGTTGCACTAGCTGCATAATCAGCTGCTGTAGTCACATCCTGTTGTAGAGAAGCCGAAATATCGCTTAGTCTTTTCTTAATATGATTGTTTTCTTTCTTTAACTCCGCGTAATTACTTACCTGCTGATGTTCCAGTGAACGCAGATAGTTGGTCATAAAGATAGTACTAAATACAGTAATAACTGCTACAGAGGCAGCTACTGCTACTGTAGTCATATGATTTCGCCAGAATGCCCTTACACCATAGGTATAGATAAAAGGTTGCTCTTTGCTTTCCTCTTTCCATTCTTTATGGAAGGAATCAAACTGCTTTTTGAGTTTAGTCCGGCGGCTAAATGTTGCAAAGCTATTTACCATCACCTGATGTTGACGGACTGCCTCTGCGAGATGTTTGTCTTGTTGCATCATTTTTTCGAATGATGCTTTCTCTGCTGCAGGCATCTTTTCGGCTACATAGCTTTCAATTTGTTCTTGTATTTCCTGGGTAATCATAGTTTTAACAACATGACTTGGATCAGATCTGATATTTTGAGAAAAATATCTTTTTCAATCGCATTAAGCATTTATACTTCTGATTCTTTGCGTTATCCGTATTAGTATAACCCATTTTGTCAGTAATCTGTTGCATGGAAAAGTCATTAATAAAGAAATCTTCCAGAATAGTACGACAAGGTTCTCCTAACTGTGATAACGCCTCGTTCATAGCTTTAAACTGAGCATCCTGTTCTTCAGGATCTACTTCATCTTTGACAAATGGAATAAAGCTCTCGAAGTCATCAATCTTACCTACGTATTTGTTTCGCTGTGTCAGCTTTTTGAGCCACAAACGTCTGCTAACAGAGTATACATAGGTCTTTACTTTACAGGAGAGTTCAAAATCAGGATCATGCATATTTTCATAGAAAATCATCATAGCTTCCTGATATATATCTTTGGCCTCTTGTTCTGTACCTGTATTGTGAGTGATAAAGTGCAAAATCATAGGAAAATAGGTCTTATACACTATCCCTAATGCACGTTCATCACCCTGGCGAATCGCCATTACTAATTCTTCTTCCGATTGAAAGTGGACTTTATTCATGCAAGGCGTATTTAATACCTGAAAAAACAAAACGTAACCCACATTATCTTTTATTTTTTCATTTGGGTTACCTTTTATTATTTGAGGAATAAAAGGCAGATTTTGTTCTTTAACCTTAAACCAAAAGACAAAGAAATGAAAAATTTATTTGTTGCTACTGCTATTGTTCTGGGAACGATCGCTTTCTCTGCATGTGATTCGAAGCCTGCTGCTGAAACAGAGGCTACTGAGGCTGTTGATTCTGTTCAAGATGCTGCTACAGAAACCATCGATTCAACTGCTGAGGTTGCAAAAGATAGTATTGAATCAAAAGCAGATTCAACTCACTAAGGTTGAATTAAATATATTAGGGAAAAGAGACAGGTAGTTGTATCTGTCTCTTTTCATTTAATAGGTTGTCATATCAGAGATTAATTTTTGTAAGATATTTTGTGCTGCTATTGCAATGACAGTACCTGGTCCAAATATATCCTGTACACCTGCTTTATACAGAAAATTATAATCCTGAGGAGGAATAACTCCTCCTGCAACAACTTTAATATCCTCCCTTCCTAGTTTTTTCAATTCATTAATTAATTGAGGTATTAACGTTTTGTGTCCGGCGGCCAGTGAGGAGACTCCTACTATATGCACATCATTTTCTGCTGCCTGACGAGCTGTTTCTTCTGGCGTCTGGAATAATGGACCAATGTCAACATCAAATCCCAGGTCAGCAAACGAAGTAGCAATAACTTTTGCTCCACGATCATGTCCATCCTGTCCCATTTTGGCTATCAGGATACGGGGACGTCTGCCTTCCAGGTTAGCAAACTGATCGGATAACTTACGGGCTTTCTGAAAATTCTCATCCTGAGATGCTTCACGCATATACACTCCTGTAATAGATTTAGTAACGGCTTTGTATCTGCCAGCTATTCTTTCCATTGCCATAGATATTTCACCCAAGGTTGCTCTCTGACGAGCTGCTTCAATAGCTGCCGCTAACAGATTCCCTTGTCCAGTTTCTGCTATACGAGTAAGGGTAGCTAATGCTTGATCAACAGCCTCCTGATTTCTGCTAGCTTTAATTTGGGTCAAACGTGTTATCTGGGCATTTCGAACTGCTGTGTTATCGACTTCCAATAATTCAATGGATGTCTCCGTATCGGGTTTTAAATAATTGACCCCAATAATTTTATCTTTGCCGGAATCAATGCGTGCTTGTTTTCTGGCTGCGGCTTCCTCAATACGTAATTTAGGTAGTCCTTCTGAAATGGCTTTTGTCATGCCTCCCATTGCTTCCACCTCCTGAATCAGCTTCCAGGCTTTTTCTGTCAGTTCATTTGTCAGGTACTCTATATAATAACTACCTCCCCATGGGTCAATAGTTTTGGTTACTCCTGTTTGATCACGGATAAATAGTTGGGTATTTCGAGCTATACGTGCTGAGAAATCAGATGGCAGAGCCAGTGCTTCATCCAAGGCATTAGTATGCAGTGACTGAGTACCTCCCAATACGGCTGCCATGGCTTCAATACAGGTACGAGCTACATTATTAAAGGGATCTTGTTCTGTAAGACTCCATCCTGAGGTTTGGCAATGTGTTCGTAATGCCAGTGATTTTTCATTTTTGGGATTAAACTGCTTTACTATCTTGGCCCAAAGCATCCGCGCTGCACGCATTTTGGCTATTTCCATAAAATGATTCATACCAATAGCCCAGAAAAATGACAATCGGGGAGCAAAATCGTCAATAGCTATGCCTGCTGACAGCCCTGTACGAATGTATTCCAAGCCATCTGCCAGGGTATATGCTAACTCCAGATCTGCTGTTGCCCCGGCCTCCTGCATATGATAACCAGAAATAGAGATGGAATTGAACTTTGCCATGTGCTTTGAAGTGTAGGCAAATATATCTGCCACAATACGCATGCTAAATTCTGGCGGATAGATATACGTATTACGGACCATGAACTCTTTCAAAATGTCATTTTGAATGGTCCCACTTAATTGTTCAGGTTTTACACCTTGTTCTTCTGCTGCTATTATATAAAATGCCAGAATAGGAATTACTGCCCCATTCATCGTCATCGATACAGACATCTTGTCCAATGGAATCTGATCAAACAGAATCTTCATGTCTTCCACAGAGTCTATCGCAACTCCAGCTTTGCCTACATCGCCTACTACACGAGGATGATCCGAATCATAGCCACGATGAGTTGCCAGATCAAAAGCTACAGAAAGGCCGGTTTGTCCTGCGGCAAGGTTACGTCGGTAAAATGCATTGGATTCTTCCGCTGTACTGAACCCTGCATATTGTCGTACTGTCCAGGGTTGGGTTGTATACATAGGGGCATAGGGGCCTCGTAAAAAAGGGGCTTTACCTGCTCCAAATACCAGATGAGGAAATTCATTTTTCTGTGCCTGAAAAGCATTTGGAATAGAAATACCTTCGGCAGATTCACTTAAAGATATCTTCTTTTGAGGTAGACTATCCGCAATTTTAGACAAAGCTTTCTGAATATCAGAGTATGTCGTCTTTGAGAAATCTGGTTGCATATAAAGTGGCAAAAGATGAGTAAAAATACATTACACTGATAACCTGTCCCATACAGCTTTGGCTATCTGGTGAGTCAGATTCTCAATCAAGTAAGAACCTGCACCTATATCTGCCACTTTATCAAAATACGATTCTTCCTGCAAAATGGCAGATACATTTCTGGCAATGTGCTTCCCTAAAATAATATCCTGGGGATTAGTAAATGCAGCTGGCTGGACAGCTAATGCATCACAGCCACCGATGATAGCAGACATTGCCTGAGTGGTATTTGTCAACAGGCTATGGTATGGCTCATCAACAGGAGGAACGAGCATAGTTGTTTGTGCATAAATAAAAACATCAATCAGATTTGCTTCAGGATGAAAAGTTCTGCCTATTTGCCACCATATTAAACGTAAAGCTCGCAGTTTAGCTATTTCCATAAAATAATAGTCACCTATATCTACTATAAAACCTACTTTAGAGAGAATATCTATAAGTGGAAGAATAGTCTCCAAATCGTCTATCAGCTTAACTATCGTTTGCAATTGATATTCAAGCGAGGTAACCATCGGCAATGCAAAGGTTTCCATTTCTGTATTATCATCGAGAGGTTCACCAACAGGTTCTATAATTAGGGGCTTAAAATAAGGAGTATGTGTGGTGAATAAGGAATTGGCTTGTAAAGATTGTATTAAGGCTTCATTTGTAAATTCATCTGGTAAAATTGCTGACAGAGCAATTTCTTCAAATATGATACCTCCCATTAGTGTGGAAACATCGTTCTCTGCTTCCTGTAAGTAGTTACTGAGATTTTCTAATTGGGTATGTCTCAGATGAAAATAAACAGGTGTCCGAGAAAGAAAAATGCCTTCAAGTAGGACAGAGAGGTCGAAAAAATGTTCTGTGGTTATGCCTCCATTCAACATAGGTTTACCTCCCGGACGATTTAATAAGTTAAACCTGATCCCCGTGGCACCTTTAGTCAAGGCATCTTTGGCCTGTTGATTCGCATTTATTTCATCATAAACAATAATATTCTCTATATTTATCCAGCCAGTAGTTTGTCGGGTCTGAGCCCACAACTGATGAAAGCCCTGAAGATACTCTAGGCCTACCACATCTTCCTTTGTATAGAACGGTTGGATTTCAATACCCGGCTCCGGATGCTGAATAAGCTTTTGTGTATAGATGCGTAGTTTCTCTTCCTGTGTTTCGGCTTTGATCGTTTTTAGAATGAGTTGTTTCCATTCTTCTTGAGTAATACCAGCGAAATCATCGAATTGCATTGGAAGACAAAATTAAGTTTAGTGAATTGTGGTTATCAAAGTTGTGGATTCAATCGCTAAGTTTCAAATCTTTTCCTGAATTTTCATATTTCCTTTCGATCCTACCTGGAGGGCAATCAGTAATAAAATAAAAAGGTACTTAAAGGAAAGTAAAAAATTATAACCATGAATATTTTGAATAGTTTGCTTGGTTCAGAATATTATAGTTGAATTTTTTTAGTGGGAGATATTTTCATTGTAAAGAATATATTGTCAAAGAATAAAGTAGTAACAAAGGATAAAATTTAACTTTATTTGTCAAAAGAAAGAATTTTGTGTAATTTACTCTGACAAAAGAGTGTCTTTTTTGAGTTAAAAAATTGCTTTTCAATGTGTTGAGGTGTTTTGAAGAATCCTGCTACCCTAATTTTTTTTTCCATTAAAAGTTCAGATTTTTATTTTTTTGTTAAGGCTTTTTTTATCAAATTTGTCGTCCTTGTTTTAGAAAATACACAGAGTAACCACTTAACGACGTGATCATAGGGATGCTAAAGGACAGTAAAACAGTATGGAATAACTGTCTTAAAATCATAGGAGAAAGTGTCTCCGAAAAGGATTTTAGGACATGGTTTGAACCCATTGTTCCATTACGACTCGCCAACAATGTCCTCACCATACAGGTACCCACTCTATATGTGCATGAGCATCTGGAAAATAACTTTGTGTATTTATTACGTAAAGCTATTGATGCAGAGCTTGGACCAGAAGGCCGTTTGGAGTACCAGGTTGTGATTGATAAGGGAAATGAGAAGAACCGAGCCTATGTGATCAATATTCCAACCAATAAAACACCACAGAATAAAGATCCGAAGGTTGATATCCATGCTGATAAATACAAAAGTCCATTTGATTTGTATGAATTGGAAGGCAATGGATATGCATCCTATCTGAATCCTATTTATAACTTTGACAACTTTATCGAAGGAGATTGTAATCGTCTGGCACGTTCGGCTGGTATGGCTGTGGCGCAAAAGCCTGGTATTACATCCTTCAACCCGTTGTTATTATATGGTGGTGTGGGATTGGGAAAAACGCATCTTGTGCAAGCTATCGGAAATTACATCAAACAACATGATGTAGGGCGGTTTGTTTTATATGTGTCCTGTGAGAAGTTTACCAATCAATTCATTGAAGCTGTACGAAATAACAACATGCAGGGCTTTATGAACTTCTACTTACAGGTAGACGTACTAGTGCTGGATGACGTGCAGTTTTTGTCAGGTAAAGAAAAAACCCAGGAATGCTTCTTCCATATTTTTAATCACCTGCATCAAGCTGGAAAACAAATCATCATGACCACTGACCGTTCTCCTCGGGAACTAGTAGGTTTTGAAGATCGTTTGCTTTCGCGTTTTAAATGGGGATTGAGTGCCGATTTACAGCAACCTGATCTGGAAACACGTATCGCAATTATTCAGAAAAAACTACAGGCTGAAGGAATTGCCATGGATATAGATGTGATTGAGTACATTGCTCATAGCATTGATACCAATGTCCGTGAACTGGAAGGGGTAATCGTTTCCTTAATGGCTCAAGCTTCACTCAATCGCAGGGAGATTGATCTGGATCTGGCCAAACGGACTATTCAGAATATTGTGCAGCATGTAGACAAAGAGGTAAATATTGAGGTAATACAAAAGAGGGTAGCAGAACATTTTGGGGTAACAGTAGATGATCTGAAAGACAAAAGCCGTAAAAAAGAACTAGTAGTACCTCGTCAGGTGGCTATCTATTTTGCAAAAGAATATACCGATTTCTCTCTGAAGTCTATTGGATACCACTTTGGAGGACGTGATCATAGTACAGTTATTCATGCCATTCAGTCGGTGAATGATATGCTGAAAACAGACAAGGATTTTAAAGCGGCTGTGCAGGAAATTCAAAAAAGCTTTAAAACACGTCCGAATAAGTACAGTAATTAAAAATAAAAGATTAGTTGATTATATTGTAAGTTCAGGCGTTTGTCTGAACTTTCTTTTTATCTACTTATGGCAAAGCAAAAATATTATGTAGTCTGGAAAGGTCGTGAATCTGGAGTATATACCAGCTGGGACGAATGCAAAAAACAAATTGATGGATTTGCCGGTGCTGAATATAAGTCCTTTGAAACAAAGGAGCTGGCAGAACAGGCTTTTGGTGAAAATAGCAAAAAACACATTTTTAAAAATGCAAACCAGAAGAGTAGCTCGGATTTGTCTCCATTAGAAAAGGCAAAGATTGGAAAGCCTATCCTGGAAAGTATTTCGGTAGATGCAGCCTGGAATACGGCTTCCGGAGATATGGAATACAGAGGTGTTAATACCAAGACAAAAGAACAGCTTTTTCATCAGGGACCATTTAAAGATGGGACCAATAATGTTGGAGAGTTTTTGGCAATTGTACATGGACTGGCCTATCTTCAGAGACTAGGAAGCCGATTGCCTATTTATTCAGATAGTGTCAATGCCATTAAGTGGGTACAGGCCAAGAAACATCGGACCAAACTGGAGCCTACAGATAATAATGATAAATTATTTGAATTACTGGATCGGGCAGAAAAATGGCTGGCTGAAAATACCTACCCTAATCCTATTTTAAAGTGGGAGACAAAGGTGTGGGGTGAAAACCCTGCTGACTTTGGTAGAAAGTAGGCTTATCTATCATATAAACTTTGTGATCTATCTTTTATGCGTTTTTCTTTGTATTGTAGTTTTCTATTGTTTTCTGCCATTTTTAATGATAAACGTAATCAGGAAAAGACAATAGAATCAATGATTGATGTAACACATATTGAGCAGGAAAACTTCAAAGATTTTTATATCCGATTTCATCAGGATTCTTCTTTTCAAAAGGAAAGACTTTTATTCCCTTTGCAGGGACATAAAATTTCAGAAAATCGTGCAGGGCAAATAGTAAAGGAGAAATGGACGGTTTCAAACTGGGTAATTTTAAAAGTTCCAATTGATAGGATAGATACACTACCTAAGTTTATGATTGTAAATAATGATACCATTAAGATAACTCACTATAAAACAACCCGCTTGCAGTCACAAGATGTCATAACAGAAAAGATTTGGTTGGTTGATAGTAGTTTTTACTTTGAGATTCGCTTTAAATTAGTCAAAGGGAAGTGGTATCTATTTTACTGTGAGGAAGCAGATATGTAAAGGTTGTAGTTTTAATGAGCCAACTTTATTCTATTGAGAAAAGAAACTAATTAGCGTGTGAAACCTGCATCTATGATCAACATAATGATCTTAGATGCAGGTTTTTTACTCAATTGAAGAATCTTAGCTATTCCCTATTTCAATGCATTGCGAAGTTCGGTAGCCGCTGAACGCAAGGCCGATTGTACCGCAGGTACAGTAGCCAATGGATTAAGCAAGCCATAATCGTGAATCATACCCTGTACCCGTACCAGTGTTACATCTACACCTGCTTCATCCATCTTACGGGCATATGCCTCTCCTTCATCACGTAATACATCATTCTCTGCTACCTGTATCAGTGCTGGAGGTAATCCTTTTAGTTGGTTTGTAGTAGCCTGCAAAGGCGAAGCATAGATTGCTTTGCGTTCATTTGCATGAGTCGTATAATTATCCCAGAACCAGATCATCATGTTTTTAGTTAGAAATCGGCCTGTTGCATATTGGTTGTAAGATACATTTTCAAAGTTTGCATCCGTTACAGGCCATAACAATAATTGAAACTTGATTTCAGGGCCTTTTTTATCTTTGGCCATAAGTGCTACTACTGCAGCCATATTTCCTCCCACACTGTTACCTGCTACTGCCAAACGTTTGCTGTCAATACCAATCTCTTTTCCATGGGCGGCTACCCATTCAGTGGCTGCATATGCCTGATTAATGGCAACCGGATAGTGAGCTTCCGGGGAAGGAGTGTAGTTAACGAAAACGGCTGCTGATCCTGAACCAACTACCAGATCTCGTACCAGCCGTTGGTGAGTAGGAAAGTCACCTAATACCCAGCCGCCACCATGAAAGAACATGAATACAGATACAAGTCCTTTGGCATTAGCAGGTTTGACAATATTCAATACAATAGACTGGTTGTTGACTGTAATCGTTTTCTCTTGTACTGTGATTCCCGAAAGATCTACTTTTACAGAAGACTGGGCTCCTGTCAATACAGCTCTGGCTTCTTTGGGAGATAACTGTTCCAGTGGTTTCCCACTTCCTGCATTCAGTGCATTTAGAAATTGTTTGGTTCGGGTTTCAATGTTTGGGTCTGTCGCAGGGTTTATATGTTGAGCGATTACTGATTGATTTACTGTCAATATGCCTGCTAGAAGTAGTGCTTTACCGAAATTAGATGGGGTTTTCATTGTTTGTGTCGTTTTGATTAGTAATTGAATGACACAAAGGTATGAGGCTGGTAAGCTGGCTTCAATGTACGATTGTAGACACATATAGCACTTTTTTCCTCCTGCAGAAATCACGTGTTCTGATAGTGTAAGCGAAAGCTTTGAGGAGAGTTACTTGTATGATTGGTGAACAGACGAATAAAATAGGAGGTATCTTCGTAGCCAAGTTTGTACCCGATCTCTTTAACGCTTAATTGCGTATGAACCAGCAATCGTTTGGCTTCCAGTATAATGCGATTTTTGATGATTTCGTTAGGAGATGTATTGCTGTAGCGGGTAATACGTTTGTTCAATGCTTTGGGCGTTATATGTAGTAGTTCGGAATAATCAGCAACACTATGAAAGCGTGTATAATTCCATTCTACCAACTGGCTGAAGGTACGTGAAAACTCTACTTCCTGATTGACTTCTTCACTGGTAAACTGGTGACTTTGTTTCCATACCCGCGTAGATTTGATAATCACCTGTTTCAGTAAAATGCGAAGCATTTCTTCCATAGTGGTATCGTTCAACTCCAGTTCCTGTTTTATCTCTGCCAGAATGGCCTGCATCATAGCAGATATTTCTTGGTTCATAAATATGACAGGTATCTCATAGACATTGTGAAAGAGGATGCCATCACAAGCTACTTCCTTGTCATGTATTTCTACACAGTAAAAGTCACGGTTATAATATAGCAATGTACCTGTACTATCATTGTTAAAGGCAAAATACTGTCCTGCATTGATAAAAAACAGTGCATCCTGTTCAAGTATATACTCTGTAAAGTCTACTACTACCTGAGCTCCTGCTTTGAAAAACACAATCTTGATATACTCCTTGAAGTCTTTTTTCTGTAGTTGTTCCTGAATATCAAAATTGAAATCAAAGTATCCGAATTGCTTAAACGAGAATTGCCGAAAATGAGACATAGAATATAAACAGATTAACACATATCTGCCTGCAATGTATACAGGAACCTTAGTAATGCAAAGAGGCATATCTGATACTGAAGCGGGTGTTTGAGTGTTTTCTTTGTTGTAAATTATTGAATTTTAGCATTTTATGATGATGTGCGTAAAGCTTGTAAAAATTTTTTCGACTAAAAGTTTGGTAGAGTGTTTTTCGTACACTAACTTTGGTGTATAAATTACAATAAGATAAAAATGAACGCTGAAGATTTACTGGTTAGAATACAGATAGCAAGCAAAGCGGAAGATCTGCTGACCAGAAACAACTATCGAAAAGAGTATGTGAACTATGTGAAATTGATTCACCCAGATGTATGCTCGCTGGCAGGTGCAAATGATGCAGTTGAAAAGCTCAATGCATTTAAGGAGGAGATGGAGCAACTTAACAAGATCGAAGATGATGCAGGCCTTATACAACAGATAGATGATAAAACCTTTTTATGCAAAGGGGAGAAAGAGCAGCTATTGCGGTCTCTGGAGAATTACAATCGACTGATGAAGTTGAATGACGATTCTTCCAGACACTTTCAGAAATATCTGCCAACCTCCATGAAGCTGGAAGGAGATTATCTTCGGATTAGTTACAGTCATCGTATGGTTTCTTTTTCTCATCTGACATTGCCTCAGGAACATGTAAGCTGGATTATGAGCCGTATGCTGGAATTTACAGCCTGGTTGCATCAGATAGGATATTGCCATGCAGGGTTTAATCCGGAAGTATTTTGTGTGGTGCCTGAAACACATGGAATTGTCTGTCTGTCATTCTATCATGTGAGACCAATGAAGAGTAAGTTGAACACTGTCTCAGGAAAGTATCTGGATTGGTATCCTCAGATTGTATTTGACAAAAAGCAGGCTATTGCGTATGTAGATGTAAGTCTGGCACAGCGTACAGCTCTCTACTTACTAGGTGACAAGTCTGGAAATGGGGTGAAGTTGAAAAAAACATGTAACGAGCATCTGATTAACTTTTTGATTGCACCTCATTATGAAGCTTATCAAACATATGATGATTACAGACAGTTATTACGATCCATATTTGGAAAACCTCAGTATCATGAATTAAATATATAAGTCCATGCTTCCTTAGAAGCTTGTTATGTAACTAATAATCAATCTATTACTAACTTAATTAACTACAACTATGGGATACACACGTTGGTCTGATGATGCCTATGAGCATCTGAAAAGTTCAAAAGCAAACTTGAGTACAGATGACATTTTTGCCAATAATAAAACAGGTAAAGCTAGTTCATTGATGTCACCGATTGGGGTTAAATTCCGGGAAAGCCGTGACTCGGACATCCACCCTGACTCTTTATCTATCGCAGTATTTCTTGATGTAACGGGAAGTATGGGACGTATTCCTGAAATTCTGGTTCGTGAAAAACTGGGATCTCTGATGAATACACTAATCAGTCACGGTATTGAGCACCCTCAGATTATGTTTGGAGCTATTGGAGACCACGTTACAGATAGTTATCCATTGCAGGTTGCTCAGTTTGAAAGTGGTACAGATGAATTGGACAAATGGCTGACCGAAATTTATATTGAAGGTGGTGGAGGTGGACAGTGTATGGAATCATATACACTTGGCTGGTTATTCTGTGCACGACATACTTCTTGTGACTGTTTTGAGAAACGCGGACAGAAAGGCTTTTTATTTACCATTGGTGATGAAGCTGCTTGGAGTAAACTGGATGCTGCCCGTCTGAAATATATCATGGGGTATACGGAGTCTACTGATTTGACAGATAAGCAGTTATTAGAAGAAGTACAGCGTAGTTACAATGTTTTCCATATCCACATTAACGAGGCCTCTTATCGTGATGATCCAACCGTTTTAGGATATTGGAAGAAATTGTTAGGAGAACGTCTGATTGTACTGGATGATTACAATGCTATTGCTGAGACCATTGCGTCTACGGTTGCCGTGATTCACGGAGTAGAGTTAAGCAAGATTTTGCATTCTTTTGATGCATCTACTTCCAAAACAGTAGCTAAGGCATTGGTTAATGTAAAAGCAGATGCATTGGTTAAAAATAACAGTGGAGGGTTGGTAAACAGAATATTTAAGCTGTAATATCGTTTCTCCAATAACATACACTTCCAGTCTGAAACATTTTGAGGGCTGGAAGTGAAATATATACAACTATGAAAACACTGCACAAAAAAGCATTTATTGTTATTGGTTCGGGATTTGGAGATGAAGGCAAAGGTTTGGCAACAGATATGTTGTGTCTGCAACATCCTTCTCCATTGGTGATCCGGTTTAATGGAGGACAACAGGCAGGCCATACAGTAGCAACATCAGATGGTAAACGACATGTCTTTTCCAATTTTGGTTCCGGCACATTGCGTGGGGTGCCAACTTATTGGTCAGCCTATTGTACATTTTCCCCCGGATCTATGCTGAAAGAATATGCGGCTCTGCGAAAATTAGGCGTCCAGCCTGAATTGCTTGTTGATAATCTATGTGCAGTGACAACTCACTACGATGTATTGTATAATAGAGTTCTGGAAACTGCCAGAGGCAATTCCCGCCACGGTAGTTGTGGAATGGGATTTGGGGCAACCATAGAACGGCAGCAATTGTCGCCTGTGAAGTTGTTTGCTCAGGATCTGCTTTTCCCGGAATTCTGTAAGATCAAATTAAAAACCATTCGGGAATATTACCGGCAGAAGTTAGAAAGCCAGCCTAGCTTTGATTTTGATGCACTGGAACACGATGCAGCCGACGAACATTTTACTCAGACAGTTGCAGATCTGCTTCGCTTGCAAAACCAACATGCTGTCCGGTTTGTGACAACTGCCGAGGTTTTTACAGAAAATACTCCGTGGCAGACATTTGTATTTGAAGGAGCACAAGGCTTATTGCTGGATATGGACTTTGGATTCTTTCCGCATGTGACCCGTAGCAATACCTGTTCTAAAAATGCATTGGCTCTCGTAGACCAGTACCTGAAGCCGCAACTTTCTGATCTTGAGTTATTTTATATTACTCGTGCCTATCAGACACGACATGGACAAGGGCCAATGACCCATGAAGAAATATCTCTTTCATTGATTAATAATGAGAATGAAACCAATCAATACAATGAACACCAGGGAGTATTTCGGGTCAGCCCACTGGACATTGACTTACTGAATTATGCCTTACAGTGTGATAATAATTACTCATATGGGCTGAAAAAGAATTTGTTAATGACTTGTGTAGACCAATTACCCGGTTATCAGGTTCCCTATTTTAAAGGTAATCAGCTACAGGGTGCCAATTACGAAGATATTCCATTATTGCTTACTCAGTCATTCAGTAAGACCTTATTCAGTTTTAGTGATTGTGCTGAGAATATAAACGCACGAGTTTTAGTTTCCTTTTAAGAAGTAGGTACAATTGAGTTTACCTGTTTACCAAATTGTTACTAATGTAACAGTTTGGTAACTATTTGTACATCAGTGTATAAATGCTATTTTCTCAATACAACCCACTTCTATTCTACATCTAATTATGTCAACTAACAAACGGCTGGTGATTGGAGAAGGCTTCATCAGCGGCTACATCTCTATCTTTTTGGGAGTACTTTCTATTCTGGCAGTCTTCTGTTTCCATTATCCTGAATTTTTTACGACACCTGAGTTTCGCGAGGTATATACCGGTGAAATGATGAAAGCCATTCTAATGGGAGTGATTATCGCTTCTTTTTTCTTTGCTACACTCAGTTTCTTATTGAGTAATAAAAAGCAATTAGCTGTGATTGGCATTTTATTATCTGCTTTGGCTATTGCATTAGGAGGATTTAATGTTCAACCCCGATCTGTAGACAAAACCCTCTGGCATATTGGCCTTGACTGGCTACTGATTGACCTGCTTCTGTTGTCGATTATTTTTGTGCCTATAGAAATGGCATTTCCTAAGAATAAGAATCAATCCCGCTTTCATGATGAATGGCGTACTGACCTGGTTTATTTTGTAATCAGCCATTTATTTGTTCAATTCTTTGGTGTAATTACTCAGGCTCCTGCCAAGTTGTTGTTTGGTAGGGTAGGGTTGGACCAGATCCATGGCTGGGTACAGAGTTTGCCTTTTGTAGTAGAGTTTTTGCTGGCATTATTTGTAACGGATCTGTTTCAGTATTGGGCACACCGCATTTTTCATTCACATGTATACCTGTGGCGTTTTCATTCAGTGCATCATTCTACACGGGCCATGGATTGGCTAGCCGGATCACGCACTCACTTTGTAGATATCTTTGTAACACGTTCTATTTCTTTTTTACCTCTATACATCTGTGGATTTTCAGAAATAGTCTTCAATACCTATATCATCTTTGTGTCTATTCATGCTGTATTAATCCATGCCAATACAAATATCAATTTCGGATTTCTGAAATACATCTTTGTAACACCTCAATTTCATCACTGGCATCATTGTGAAGATCCGGCACATTATGGAAAGAATTTTGCCATCCATTTTCCATTTATCGACCGGATATTTGGTACCTACTACCTGCCTGGAAATGTATGGCCTGAGGCTACTGGTGTAAAAGAAGGAAATTATCCAAAAGGTTATCTGCGCCAATTGGTCTATCCGTTTACCAAAAGTCCTTTTGATAATGATCTGAATATGGAAGATAGCAGCAAACGATAATAGTATCAGCTGTCTCGAATTTTTAGAAAAAAGCTACAAAGAGATTTATGATAATTTTAATCGGGTAAGTTGGTGTAGGTGCGTTAGCCTCCTTCTGTAGTGAGGTTAGCCACTTAGCCTGCCCAGCCCAATATGTTTTCAGGAAAAGACGTATGGAGTTAAAGAAAAACATTCTCTCTGTCCTTCTGAAAGGATCTCGTGACAAATAGAGCTATGTTTGGATTCTGAAAAGATTTTCTCCAAATCCAAATGCCACCGGTCTTGCCACGAGATTCTTACAGAAGGACAAAAAAGGGTAACAGCTCGTAAGTAGAACCATGTAAGGAACAATAACGGAACTTAGGAAGAGAGCTGAAAAAAGCGAAATGAGCAAGCTATCCAGAATAAAACAAAGCCTGCACTTTTGAAAAGTATAGGCTTTGTTTACTATTTCAGACAGAATCACATCCAAAATCTGGGATGACTCATTCTTTAGGAGATCTTATTTTTAGAAAGATATGTAATCGCTTCTACTAATCTGTCAAGGTCTTTCAACGTTGTATACACATGAGGAGTAACCCGCACTCCTTTAATGTTTTCCCAAACAATAGGACTAGTATGAATTTTATATTTGTTGAATAAGAAGGATTCAATAGCTCCGGGTTCCATACCTTCTACTGTAAAATTAGCTAATGCACAGGAATATTCTGGTTTCAATGATGTATTCAGTTTGATGCGCGGCAGATCTTTTACTTTATCACACCAGTAGTTTTTGAGGTAACGCAATCTTTCTTCCTTGCGTTTAGTACCAATTGCATTCTGAAAATTGATGGCTTGGCCAATTGCTTGTTCAATCGCAAAGGAGCGCGTACCTAATACTTCAAACTTTCGGATATCATCTATTCTGGGATCGACATTTGGGAAAAGAGGATATAGACCTTTGACTTTCTCTTTTTTAACATACAACATACCCGATCCAAAGGGAGCACAGAGCCATTTGTGTAAACTAGTACCTGCATAGTCTGCTCCCAGATCAGGTAGTTTATAATCCAGATGGGCAAATGTATGGGCTGCATCTACTACTACTTCGATACCGCGGGCATGAGCAACATCAGCAATCTTACGTACAGGTAGTATCTGACCTGTCCAGTTAATCATATGGGTGATATAGACAACTTTTGTTTTGGCAGTGAATTGTTCTGTAAATTTCTGTACAAACACCTCATCACTTTCAATTGGTAAATCCAGATTGATCCATTTAAGTTTAATTTCATCCCGTATCTCCCGTTGCTTCCATGCTTGTATCATATTGGGATAATCCTGCCTTGTAAGCACTACTTCGTCGCCTTTACGAAGTGTAAGACCAAAAATAATAGTTGCCAATGCTTCAGTAGCATTGCGGTTTACTGCAATTTCTTCCGGGGAGCAACCTGCCAGATCTGCCAACTTGCTACGTATAGGTTCTCTTCCCTGATCCATAATACGCCACATATAATAAGATGGGGCTTCATTGGCTATTCTGGTGTAACGATCCTGAGCTTCCTGCACAATAGTAGGCTGAGGGCTTACTCCACCATTATTGAGATTGATGATAGTTGTTGATGCAGTGTAGGCTTGTTGAATAGAGGCCCAATAATCTTCGTCAGAAGCTGCCTGAAGAGGTGAGAGATGAGCAATTTGCTCGCCTGCCAAGAGAATATCCTGTGCTTTTAGCGGGTTGAAGGTTGGCAATAGTGTAGCAGCACCTGTAGCTGCGCCTACTTTTCTGAGAAAATCACGACGTGTACGCATGAGGATAAACAGTAGAAGTTTTCGAAAATGTTTGGTAGGGTCTGATATAGAGGAAAGATACTGTTTTTTATAGATTATCTGGCGCTTTAGGCATATTTTCTACTATTCAGATAGTAAGAATGAGTATACTACCTATATGAGTATCGCTTTTGATAATAGATTTTCGCTGAATTCACAGCAGGATATGTTTACAGAAGGCGTGATATAGACATGTAATTACAAATATTTTTGATCGGAATTCCGATCATTTTTCATTTTGACCGGAATTCCGATCACTTTTTTGTCTTGCGCATCGTTCACCGCAAAACAAAATCTGATCGGAATTCACCGCAGACTCCAAAATAAACAGAGCCTATACTTTTTTAAAAAGTATAGGCTCTGAACTTATGTTCGCACATTATTATTTAGGGCATTACAGCCTTTTGATTAAGCTCTTCAATGGCTTCTCTGATATGGGTAACCCGATTTTCAGGATTAGGATGTGTACTAAAGAACTCAGGTTGACGACCTCCTCCGGCAGAGGCCAGAATTTCCATAACACCTATCATTCCTTCTGGATTATAGCCTGACTTTGCCATATAAAAGACACCATTTCTATCTGATTCCAGTTCATCTCCGCGACCATATTTCATATTTACCAGATTGGCAATCAATGCTGCCATTGCTGCCTTACCAATACTCCCTGTCGGATTATCCGGATCGTAACTGGCAATGACTGCAGCTCCTGTAAGTCCTTGAGTTAATTGTTGCTGTGCAATTTGCTGTGCTGAGTGCCTTTCTACCACATGCCCAATTTCATGCCCTAATACACCTGCCAACTGATCATCACTTTGTAATTTGCTATACAACGCATAGGTAATAAATATCTGGCCTCCAGGAAGTGCAAAGGCATTAATAGTTTGTGGATCTGCCAAAAGGTGGAAGTCAAATTTATAAGGCTGATTTTCAGGTAGAGAAGAGGCTACCAATTTTTGCCCGATGCGTTCTACCCGATCCTGGTCCTGCTGATTGCGGTACTCTCCTCCATATTGTTGAATCATTTCGGGTGCAGATTGTAAGCCCAGAGCAATTTCCTGGTCCACAGTCATATCTACATGTTGGGTTTCGCCTGTGACAGGATTGTCCTGTCTTTTCATATAGTAGCTTATCAGCGAAAAAAGGGCAATGCCTAATGCAAGAAAGATGCGAACTTTGCCTGATCGAAACATTTTGTTAGGTGTTTAGGGTTTGTATAAAATATGAGGCATATCAAAACAAGGTATGCTGCTTATGAATAGGATATTTTAGACAGGATACGTATAAAAATGTATACCCGTTACATTTTTCATGTATTGTCCAGCTTTATAATAGGAATTTGTTATTCAAAGATATTGTTTTTCAGAAAGCGTGAAAATAAAAACAACAGGCTGTTAAAAAATGTTAGTATAGGAAAATATACTTACGAAAAGACTGTACTTTTACAGTACATTTCTGAATGATTATCATGAACGATTATTTTCGGTTTGAAGCTGACTTTATTGAATCCATGCGATGTATCCCTATGGGTGTTCGTTGTAAGCTGGACACTTGTGGTATAAAGCTAAAGTTGTCCGAATGGAATGATTTTACCAAAGAAGAAAGGGATCAACTGTTTGAACTACCTTGTTTTGAAGAAAACGATATCCAGGCATACCGGGAATTTCTGCAAAAACTTGTCCAGAAATATACTCAATCTTTACCAGATGATCTGGCTGTAGATACTCATCCTGCCTGGCTGGATAGTACACAAGTACCCGAAAGTTTACAGGAAAAAGTAGAGGCCTTACATACACAAATTTCATTGGAACAATGGCGTGCATTAACTCCTTTGCAACGCTTTGCCCTGATAAAGTTGAGCAAACCCAGCCACGAGAGCAAAAACTTTCCACATGCTTTGCGCGAATTTGGATTTCTTTCTTGAATGTGAGTCAAACAATTTCTATCAAAAACGACTGTATTATTCTTTCTCTGTAGCCAAGAAACTATATTTCTGATTTGCTGGTTAACAAATTATAACTGTTGTCTGATTGGTATAAAATGTAGTATATATAAGGATAATGAGACAACAGCATAAAATTCTTCCTTATATTTAAAGAGATAGTATTTTGTCACTAGCTGATATGTAACAGATGAGTGAATCTGTTACTCTGCCGTATTCTTAAAGAAGATAGGCGAAGGAATAATTTTTTTGATTTTTTGCGAAACATCCCTGAAAAATATGAATACTGTTTCAGATTTGGTGCAGACCTCTTGGCTTGCCCGTTTCAAAAATATACGTCAGCGTACAGCCGCCATTTGCCAGAACCTCACTACAGAAGATTATGTAGTACAACCTATTGCAGATGTAAGCCCCGCTAAATGGCATCTGGGCCATACTACCTGGTTTTTTGAGACTTTCCTGCTGGTTCCCTATCTGAAAGGCTATCAGGTATTTCATCCGGACTTTAGTTTTGTTTTTAACAGCTACTATGAAACAGTTGGAAAGCGAGTTTTACGGACAGACCGGGGAAATCTGACGCGTCCAACTGTGGAAGAAGTATATGCCTATCGGATGTATGTAGATACACATCTGGAAGAATTATTGCTCACAATAGCTACATCTGACTTTGATAAAAGAGAAGAATTTGCGGAGTTACTGGAGATTGGATTCAATCATGAAGAGCAACACCAGGAGCTACTGGTTACAGATTTGAAATATATTCTGGGACATAATCCATTATTTCCTGCTGTAAAAGTAATTCCGGATGAGTTGTATCTCTATAATGAATTTAACACTTCCAATCAGAAGGTCCATATAGACGAAGGAATTTATGAGATTGGCCATTGGGGAAATGGATTTAGCTTTGACAATGAACTGGGGCGCCATAAAGTTTATCT
This sequence comes from Xanthocytophaga agilis, assembly GCF_030068605.1. Lineage (NCBI taxonomy): Bacteria > Pseudomonadati > Bacteroidota > Cytophagia > Cytophagales > Rhodocytophagaceae > Xanthocytophaga > Xanthocytophaga agilis. Next base: position 504,054 of record NZ_JASJOU010000002.1, on the reverse strand, counting down.
TCAATCAATAAGTGTCTCTCCAAAACTGATTACCAATGCAGAATATATAGAATTTATGGAGTCAGGAGGCTATCAGAACTTTAATCACTGGCTGGCAGAAGGATGGGATTGGGTGAAACAAAATCAGATTCAGGCTCCTCTGTACTGGCATAAGATAGAAGGGAGCTGGTGGAACTATACATTTGAAGGTCTGCAGCCTGTTAATCCTGATGAGGCAGTATGTCATGTAAGCTTTTATGAAGCGGATGCATTTGCCCGCTGGAAAGGTCAGCGATTACTTACTGAATTTGAATGGGAAATTGCTGCTCAGCAGTTTGTGTGGGGACAAAGATGGGAGTGGACTAATTCTGCCTATCTGGCTTATCCTGGATTTACTAAGGCAGAAGGTGCTGTTGGAGAGTATAACGGTAAATTCATGATCAATCAGATGGTGTTGCGGGGAGCCTCCTCCGCTACTCCACCTCAACATTCCCGGATTACTTACCGCAATTTTTTTCAGACTGATAAACGCTGGCAATTCACAGGTATTCGCCTGGTACAGAATTTTTAGTAATTAACTATTCACAAAAGAGTAAAAAAGAGCAGAGTAGTCCTGGTGACTTTTATCATTTAATGTTACAATTATTTTCGTTTTTGTTCTGACCTATGCAAACTAGCACCAGCCTGGCATTATCTGAATTTGAGCATGATGTGCTCAACGGATTACAGAAAAATCCCAAATCTCTCTCTTCCAAATATTTTTATGATGACGAAGGTAGCCGGCTGTTTCAGCGGATAATGCACCTTCCGGAATATTACCTGACTCGTAGCGAACTTGAGATTTTTACAAAGCACAAGGAAGCTATGTTATCTTTGTTTAATTCAGAGCAGGAAGGTTTTGAACTGATAGAACTGGGTGCAGGAGACGGATTGAAAACTAAAGTTCTATTAAGTCATTTTTCAGAGCGAAATGTTCCATTTACTTATATTCCTATTGATATTTCGGAGAAAGCATTGGATGAACTGACTGCAAATCTATCAAGGGAGATTCCAGATATGGCTATGCAACCTGTCAATGATGATTATTTCAAAGCATTGAATGGCCAGATGACATATAGCCAATACACCAAGCGAATTGTCTTCTTTCTAGGCTCCAACATTGGTAATTTTTCAGAGGAAAGAAGTCTACAGTTTTTGAATCAGCTTAAAAACTGCCTCAATCCTGGAGACATGATTATGATAGGTTTTGATTTGCAGAAAAATCCATTTACTATTTTGTCTGCTTACAATGATACACAGGGTATAACACGTGATTTTAACATGAACCTGCTGGATCGCATTAATCGTGAATTAGGAGCTGACTTCAGAACAGATCGTTTTGTACATTATCCGATATATGATCCTGCCACAGGAGAAGCGAGAAGTTATCTGGTCAGTTTACTAAAACAACAGGTTTATCTCGAAAAGCTGGATGAGTGGGTGTATTTTGAAGAAGGCGAGGCTTTGCATACAGAAACTTCCCGTAAATATACATTGTCACAAATGAAACAGCTGTGTACGCAGGTTGGATTGAAGCCTATACACTATTTTACAGATAGCAAACATTATTTTGCAGATATGTTGCTGAAAGTTTAGGCTATATAGATATAAAAGTAAAAACCCTCATGACCATCGGATCGTGAGGGTTTTTACTTTTGTATTCACTCAAATCAAATAGTGCACTTACAAGATAATTTTCTTCAAAAGACTATTTTCTAATAAAGTTTCTTGAGAAAATACATAGAGATAAAACAGGATGTACAATCATTGCACATCTTTGTTGTATGGCAAGCAAGATCAAACAGTATGCATTCAAACCTGGACTCCCGCTGGAAATCGAAATTATTTCCATTGGAGAGACTTTTCTGAAAGGACTGGCAGAAACTACCAAACCTCACCGAACAAACTTTTATCAGGTATTCTGGTTTCAAAAAGGTAATCCTGTACACATTGTTGATTTTCGATCAGTAAAGTTAAAACCCAATTCCCTTCTTTTTATAAAAAAGCAAAGAGTCCATCAGTTTGACCCGACAGGAGGATATGAAGGTCTCGGATTGTTATTTACAGATCAGTTTTTTAACAGGACAGATCTGGATGCCAAATTTCTGACAAATACCATTCTGTTTCATGACTTATTGGATATTCCTGTTATTGATTTAAATGAATCTTCTCCAGAATTGCCTCGTATTTTTTCACAGATAGCCACTGAGCTACGCTTACCTGCTGATGCTCTTCACTATGATATACTACAAAACTTTCTGCACAATTTTCTGCTAGTTGCAGAGAGAGAACGCCAGAAGCGTGATTTTACCCAGATTCCTAAAGGTGCTGATCTGGATTACACATTTCAGTTTACACAACTCATAGAAAAGCATTTTATTACGCATTTGGCTGTAAATGAATATGCTACCAACCTTTCTATCTCCGAGAGGCGTTTGCATCAGGCTACGACCCGCATTTTGGGTAAATCTCCTAAAGAGCTTATTGATGAACGAATTCTGCTGGAAGCGAAACGCCTTCTGGTGCATACCCATCTTTCTATCAAAGAAATAGGTTTTCAACTCGGATTTGAGGAACCAACTTACTTTAATAGATACTTCCGAAAGCATACAGGGCAAACGCCTATAGAGTTTAAAGGAAGTTATATAGTTAGATAGCTATTCTGAAAAGTGTCATGGTTATACTGAAAAGTGCCTTTCTCCACAGGGCATAATGGAAGAACTTTGCATTGTCATTTAAATCATTAGATCAATCAGACAAAGCTTATGAAGTTCACAATAAAAACCTTACTAACCCTTATGATAGTGGGAATTGTATCCTTTCAGTCTATCTATTCACAAACAAAAAAATCCACGAAAATGAACAACAAAGAAAAAGTCGTTGCATTGCTTAAGAGCATAGAAACAGGTGATGCTGCTCCTGTAGGGTATATTAATCCAAACAAATATATTCAGCACAATCTGGCTGTAGCTGATGGATTAGCTGGTTTTGGTGCATTGCTACAACAGTTGCCTCCTAATTCTGCCAAAGTGAATACTGTAAGAGCATTTGAGGATGGCGAGTTTGTCTTTGCTCACACAGAATATAACTTCTTCGGACCTAAAATTGGTTTCGACATTTTCCGGTTTGAAGATGGAAAGATTGTGGAGCACTGGGACAATTTGCAGCAAACAGTAACTCAGACGGCAAACGGGCATACAATGATTGATGGCGCAACAGCAGTGAAGGATCTGGATAAAACAGAGACAAACAAAAAGCTGGTAACGAGTTTTGTAGAGAAGTTTCTGGTCAATGGAGATGTGTCTGTAGTGCCAGAATATATTATAGCCAAAGGATATGTACAACATAATCCACACATTGCTGACGGACTCGAAGGATTACAAGCGGCTCTTAAATACTTTGCCGAAAAAGGCATTGGGTTTAAGTATGACAAGATTCATAAGGTCTTGGGACAGGGAAACTATGTGCTGGTGGTAAGTGAAGGAAACATGGCTGATGTACATAGTTCTTTCTATGATCTGTTTAGAGTTGAGGAAGGAAAAATTGCCGAGCACTGGGATACTATTGAAGCCATTCCTGCTAAAGCTGACTGGAAGAATGCCAATGGTAAGTTTTAATAGTAGAAAAACGAATTAACTTGTTTTGAAAGGATTATTTATCGGTCTGGTAATAATCCTTTTTTGTTTCTATACAGACTTCTTAAATTTCTGGGAGTATCTGCTACAAAACAAAAGGTGATTGGTTAGCTTTAAGCCAAAAAAACAAACCTATGGCTTATATACCTTCTTCTGCACGTTATCAATCAATGCCTTATAAGCGTTGTGGCAATAGTGGTTTATTGTTACCTGCTATATCTCTGGGACTATGGCAAAACTTCGGAGATGTCGATGATTTTGCCAATGCAACGGCTATGATTACCCATGCTTTTGATCTGGGTATTACCCATTTCGATCTGGCTAACAACTATGGCCCTTCACCTGGGTCGGCAGAAACAAATTTTGGAAAAATCCTTACGAATGAACTGGCAGGATACCGCGATGAACTGATTATTTCTTCTAAGGCTGGTTATACCATGTGGGAAGGACCTTATGGCGACTGGGGTTCCCGAAAATACCTGATATCGAGCTTAGACCAGAGTTTGAAGCGTATGGGACTGCAATATGTCGATATTTTTTATTCCCATCGATACGATCCCAATACACCATTGGAAGAAACCATGATGGCATTGGATCAGGTAGTACGGCAAGGAAAGGCTCTGTATGTTGGGATTTCCAATTATGGTCCTGCACATACACAACGTGCTATTGATATTCTGAAACAATTGGGTACACCTTTACTGATTCATCAGCCAAAATACTCCATGTTTGAAAGAACGCCAGAGAAAGGTTTGCTGGATGTGCTAGGTCAGAATGGAGTTGGGTGTATTCCATTCTCGCCATTGGCTCAGGGTTTACTGACAAACAAATACTTGAAGGGTATCCCGGAACATTCACGTGCTACACGATCTGTATCCTTAAAGCCTGAGTTTATAACAGATGAAAAGATTGCAAAAGTACAGAAGCTAAATGAACTGGCAGTTAAACGAGGCCAGACGCTGGCACAGATGGCTCTTGCCTGGGTACTACGTGATAAACGAGTGACAACAGTATTGATTGGCGCGAGTTCTACAAAACAGATTGATGATTGTGTAGCTTGCCTGCAAAACCTCCCATTCTCGGATGAGGAGTTAAAGTATATTGAAGTGATATTAGAGTAAGATGTTGGTAGATGGATAATTGATTATTATAAAACCTGGCACAAGTCAGGTTTTATTTTTTGTAGGCAACATATTTATAAAAGTTAGTGTCTGTATATATGATAGTGTTTTGTATGTGATTTTCTATGTGTTACCTATTTTGCGATTTTTCACCTGAAGCACTACGTGTGTAATATCGCAGAATGAAACTATAGATTCTATCCTGAGGTAATCCATAGTTTTGATCTGTACAAAACCAGGCAAAAATATTTCATTGTAATGTTGTTTTATGATTAAAAGTTCTACTACCAAGTGCATTACCTTTATTATATTATTGTTTAACTGTTTCATTATCAATGCTCAGGTTGTTAAGCAAGATACGTTACAAATTCCGCCTGCTGCTGATTCTGCAGTTACACCTCATATAAAAAGAGGTGCTCGTATTACAAGTACCTTTTACGATTCTCCTGAGAAACATGTAAGATTAGCCTTCGATGTGTATGATAATGTACTTCAATACCAGGTTTTTGTAGATGGAGAGAACATAATTGCTGGCTCTAATCTAGGTCTTCGATTGAGTGATGGTTCTGATTTGTATCAGAACATGAAAGTTACTAATTCGACAACACGTATTATCAAATCGACAACAACCTTAACATTTAATGAGAAGAAATCTGTTGAGAACAATTTTACTGAAATAACTATTGAACTGGAAAAGAAAACTGATGCAAACAAAAAGCTTCAGCTAATTTTCAGATTGTATGAAGAAGGAGTTGCCTTCCAATACTATCTCCCTATGGCAGGTCTTACTAGTAGTATCAATGCTGAAACAACAGAATTTTCTTTTATAAGATCTGATCTGAATATATTTATGGAGACTGCCACCGAAAGTGGATATACCGAAATGGCACTTAATGGATTAGGTTCTTATAATGAAATTCCGGTTACATTAAAAGGAAATGGCTTTTATTGCTCTATTAATGAAGCGAATAATCAAAGCTATTCACGGGCAAGAGTATATAGAAACAGGAATAATACCTTAAATACACAATTGGTTAGTGGTAGTGTCTCTTTTTCTGGTGTGTATAGAACTCCATGGCGTTATCTGGTTTTTGCTAAAACGGCTATAGAACTGGCTGATCGTAAATACATGTTATATAAACTTAATGATGATAATCAACTGAGTGATGTAAGCTGGATGAAACCTGGCAAAGTAATACGAGTGATAACACTGGATACTCAACATGCATTAAACTGTATTAATTTCGCTGCCTCTAATAATCTGCAATATATTTTATTTGATGCGGGTTGGTATGGGTTGGGATATTCATATGAGCACAATGCGGCTTCTGACCCGCGTAAGGTGATTGCGGCTATTGATATGCCAGCTGTTATTAGTTATGCCAATTCAAAAGGTGTAGGTGTATTGCTGTATGTAAATCAGGTTGCTTTTGATAATTATAATGTAGATGAGTTTTTTACATTGTATAAAAATTGGGGTATCAAAGGAATCAAAATGGGATTTGTGGAAGGGAGAACGCAGAAAGGAATTGTTTTTTTACAAAAAATGATTAAAAAAGCTGCAGAGTATAAATTCATATTGAATATTCATGATCAGTATCGCCCCTCTGGTACATCACAGGCTTATCCTAATTTAATGACTGTAGAAGGAGTAAGAGGCAATGAGTATAGAACCAATACTGCATTGCATACAACTACTCTACCTTTTACTCGTTTTTTGACCGGTGCTGCAGATTATACAGTTTGTTACCCGGATCCGGACAAACAAAATCCTCCCTTAACTACTTTACAAACCTCCAAAGCGCATCAGTTAGCATTGAGTATGGTTTTCTTCAGTCCTTTACAACATGTATTATGGTATGGAGTACCTGAGCATTACAATAATCCTACAGAAATTGAATTCTTCAGATCATTACCTACTGTATGGGATGATACTCGTTATCTGAATGGAGAAATTGGAAAGTATATCACAGTAGCCAGACGGTCTGGCAACAAGTGGTTTGTTGGAGTGATGAATGGATTGACTTCCCGAACTGTAACTGTTCCTTTAGATTTTCTGGAAGGGGCAAGTTTATACAAAGTTACTTCCTATGAGGATAAGAATTCCTCTATCCGAAAAGATACATTTGCAATAGCCGCAGGAGGAGCACTATCTATGAATCTCGCCGGTAGTAGTGGTAAAGTATTTATTATAGAAGGAGCAGTAGTCAATCCGGAAGAGCCTGGTTCGGGTGGTGATACAACAGTTGTTGTTGAGCCTCCGCTTGGTGTTCCCGGGGAACTGGAAAGTCATATTCTGGTATATCCTAATCCTTCAACTGGCAATTTCTCTCTGACAGTACCAGATGGATTTGTTAGAAACAGCCAGTTGGTTATAACAGATTTGACCGGAAGATTAGTTTCGCGCTATGTAATAGATAAGCCAAATACCAATCTTTCTTTGACAGGTCAGGCCAGGGGTATGTATATTATGAGTATTATAGATGAAAGAAATGGTAATACCTATCGGAGAAAGATTATACTGCAATAAGTAGGTAACTCAATAATATAAAATAAAGCTGTATTGAATTTGTAAGTGATAAAAAGAGTCCTATTGATATGCCACGTAGAAGTGTTAATCCAAGTATTAACTCAGAAAGGATAGGCTGTAAAAAAGCATGCAAAAGTAAAACAGGGGTTCTTACTTCTGTTTTACTTTTGCATATTTATTAGCAATACGCCCTGCATATTCTACATGTAATCCAACTACTTCGCCTATTACTATAACGGCAGGATTGCCTAAACCAGCAGCCTGTGCTTTTGGTGCAATATCATTGACAGTGCCTATGACATATTTTTCATTAGACGTACAACCTTCCTGTACAATCATTATCGGAGTTTCTCCACGGCCATTTTCAGTAAATATCTGTAAAATCTCAGTCAATTTACTCATTGCCATAAGGATCACTACAGTTGCTGTAGATTGAGCTGCCAAGGCTATGTCTTTGGATACCTCTCCGGTTTTGGTGGTTCCGGTAGTTACCCAGAAACTTTCACTGATTCCACGTGAGGTTACAGGGATCATTTGTGACGCAGGAACTGCAATAGAACTGGAGATACCTGGTACTACTTCTACTTCAATGCCATAAGCTCTGGCCATATCGATTTCTTCTGTAGCACGACCAAAAACAAAAGGATCTCCTCCCTTTAACCGAACTACATGCCCTTTCTCCAGTGCATATTTTACAATCAATTCATTGATTTCTTCCTGTGACAAGGATGTACAGCCAAATTTCTTACCAGCAAACTGTTTAATCGCATCTGGTTTGGCATAGGATAACAGACTATCATCAATTAACGCATCATATAAGATCACATCTGCCTCCGCAATAGCCTTTATACCTCTTAGTGTGATCAGATCTGCCGCTCCCGGGCCTGCACCTACTAAAGTTAATTTGGGATGTATCATACTAGTATTTGTAATGGGTTGGCAAAATAACGGTTCTTTTTCTCAAATGCCAATAGTTTCAATAATAGACCCTGAAATTGAAGGATAGATGAGTAAAAATACTTGATTTTTTGTCTTTGTGTCTCTCTTTCAAAAGTACTGTTTATTTTCTTTTTGTATATATATTATTCTATATATTTTTTAAATGGCAGTATTTTATTTTATAAAATATGATTAAACCTTTTAATGATTGTGTGTTTTGAATAAAATGTAAAATTTTAGTTATAAATACTTAGGTATGTATTGACAAATACAGGAATGATTTTTAAGTTTGTTGAGTAGAAATTTAAACCTGTTTTGCCGGAATTATTATTAAATAGTTGTTTATTAGTTTATTTTTCATGGCTATTTTACATTTTTATGTGTTTTAATTTGAAAGTGACATTGAAAATAAGGCGTTTTTAGTAAGTGTTAATTTTTGCTTAAAGAGGGTGGGATTTACTCAACATAACTCCTACTCAGATAGTAAATAATCTATATAGTTAGTATACATTCAACGAATCCTCTGTTTTTTAGTTCAGTATTACCCTATTTATCCACCTAGATGTCAGACCATATGAATACCCGTAAAAAAATCGTCGTAGTTGGCAATGGTATGGTAGGTTATAAGTTTTGCGAAAAACTAACTGCCAGAATGCAGCCTGATCAGTTTGAGATTGTTGTTTTTGGGGAAGAGCCACGACATGCCTATGATCGTGTGCATCTGAGTGAATATTTTGCAGGTAAAACAGCTGATGATCTGAGTATGTCTACACTGGAGTGGTATGCTGAGAAAAATATCAGACTTCATCTGTCTGATCCGGTACAACAAATTGACCGGAACGAAAAAACAGTACATTCTTTTCATGGTATAACCGAATCGTATGATTATCTGGTACTAGCTACCGGATCTGCTCCTTTTGTTCCACCGATTCCGGGAGTAGAGAAGGATGGCGTTTTTGTATATCGTACTATTGAAGATCTGGATATGATGCAGTCATATGCTAAAAAAGCACGCAAAGGAGCTGTAATAGGAGGAGGGCTGCTCGGTTTGGAAGCGGCTAAGGCTATGCTGGATCTTGGAATAGAAGAAACACATGTCATTGAATTTGCTCCCCGTTTGATGCCTCGTCAGATTGATGATCAGGGGTCAGCAATGCTGAGAAGTAAGTTACAAGAACTTGGACTTGAAATACATCTGAATAAAAACACCAGTGAGATTTTAGGTGATGATTGTATAAAAGCTATGCGTTTTGCCGATGACTCCTATCTGGATGTGGATATGCTGGTGATTTCCGCAGGTATAAAACCGCGTGATGAACTTGCCAAACTAAGTGGACTGGAAGTAGGCACACGAGGTGGAATTGTAGTAAATTCTAAACTGCAGACTACTGATCCGGAGATATTTGCTGTAGGAGAGTGCGCTTTGCACAACGGAATGATCTATGGACTGGTTGCGCCTGGATACGAAATGGCTGATGTGGTAGCTTCGAATCTTTGTGGTGGAGATAAGTCGTTTACAGGCTACGATATGAGTACCAAGCTAAAGCTGATCGGAGTAGATGTAGCCAGTTTTGGTAATGCGTTCTCTACGACTCCTGAGTGTCGGACTATCGTATTTGAAGATACCGTAAAGAGTATTTATAAGCGAATCAATATTTCCAATGATGGAAAACATCTATTGGGTGGTATTCTGATTGGGGATGCAGAGGCTTACAATATGCTTTTGCAAACTGTGAATAATAAGATTGTACTACCACCTAACCCGGAAGATCTTATACTGGGCGCTAGAGGTGGAGCTGCTTCTGAAGGTTCAGGTGTAATGAGTTTGCCTGATGATGCACTGATCTGTTCCTGTGAGGCTGTAAGTAAAGCTTCTATTTGTGAAGCTGTTATTGGAGGCACTGAAACACTGGATGGGATCAAGAAGTGTACAAAGGCCGGTACAGGTTGTGGTGGATGTGTACCTATGGTGAAAGATTTGATTGCTGGTACTATGAAGGCACAAGGTAAGTATGTGCGTAATGTAGTATGCGAGCATTTCCACTATTCACGGCAGGAGCTACTGGATTTTATCCGTCTTGAGAAGCTGGAGACTTATGACCAAGTGCTTGATAAACATGGGAAAGGAGATGGATGCGAGATTTGTAAACCTGTTGTTTCTTCTATTCTGGCTAGTTTATATGCTGAAACTGCCAATAAAAAACCAGTTGCCCAGGATTCCAATGACCGCTTTCTGGCTAATATTCAGAAAGGTGGGACTTATTCGGTAGTACCGCGTATTCCGGGAGGGGAAATTACACCAGATAAGCTGATTGTTATTGGAGAAGTAGCTAAAAAATACGGTTTGTATACAAAGATTACAGGTGGACAACGGATTGATATGTTTGGCGCTCACTTATCAGACTTGCCTTTGATCTGGGAAGAACTGATTGCGGCGGGCTTTGAAAGTGGACACGCGTATGCCAAGTCACTTCGTACGGTGAAAAGTTGTGTGGGAAGTACCTGGTGTCGTTTTGGATTGCATGACTCGGTTTCATTTGCGATTGAGGTAGAAGAAAGATATCGCGGTCTGCGTTCGCCTCATAAATTGAAATCAGCCGTTTCTGGTTGTATTCGTGAATGTGCAGAGGCTCAGAGTAAGGACTTTGGCATTATTGCCACAGAAAAGGGCTGGAACCTGTATGTATGTGGCAATGGGGGTAGCAAGCCTCGTCACGCAGATTTGCTGGCTCAGGATGTAGATAAAGAAACATGTATCCGATACATAGATCGGTTCCTGATGTTTTATATCAAAACAGCTGATCCGCTGACACGTACTGCTACCTGGCTTGATAAAATGGAAGGCGGAATAGAGTATCTACGTAATGTGGTGGTAAATGATAGTTTGGGTATGGGTACACAGTGGGAAGCCGAAATGGAGCAACTGGTAGACAGCTATACCTGTGAATGGAAAGAAGCTGTGCAGAACCCTGAGATACGAAAACGCTTTGCACACTTTGTGAATGCGCCGGCAGAGAAAGATCCCAATGTGAAATTTGAACCAATGCGGGATCAGGTAAGGGCTGCTGAATGGAAGTAAAGCAGGTTAGACTGGTAGTATAGTATAACTCATGATTAATCCCATCTTAACTCATACATTACTATGTACGCAAAGGAAACAGAAACAGATGTTCAGAAATGGTTTCTCGCTTGTTCGGCAGGAGACATTCCTCAGGATGGAGGAGCTTGTGTGAAATACAATGACAAGCAGATTGCAGTATTTAATTTCTCCCGGCGAAACGAATGGTTTGCTACGGATAATCTGTGTCCTCACAGACAACAAATGGTGCTTTCTCGGGGGATGATTGGTACTCAGGGGGATGAGCCTAAGGTAGCTTGTCCGTTTCATAAGAAAACGTTTTCTCTTAAAACCGGAGAATGTCTCTCTGGAGATGACTGTACCATAACGACTTATCCGGTAAAAGTTGAAGATGGATTTGTCTACATTAATGTTGCCTCTCTATAATATTAAGGATAGAAAATGAATGATATAGTATAGTGATTACTAAGGGTGTAAATCGATCTTGTATATATCATTATTATTTCTGCTGAAAAACCTGTGGTTAGTAACCATAGGTTTTTTTATATTGGATTGTTTGTTTTGAATTTTAGTAAGAATTTATTTACCTTTACAGGTGTACCCCTCTTCTAAATCTTGCGTGCCGTCTTTTCCATATCATTGTTAGTGTTGTTGCTCTATCATACTGGCAGAGTAGGAGTTGTATTGTTGTATTTTAACCAGTACTATCCTGCTTCTTCGCCTATTATGAAGGACGACGAATGGGTCATGGTAAAGATGCCACTTTCACTGCCATATACAGCATCATGGCAACATCAGGCTGGACAGGAAGGGTTGATCCGTATGGAAGATCAGTTTTATAATGTAACTGAGCAAGCATATCAGAATGATACATTATATACGGTACTGAAAACTAATATTACAGCTCGTGAACGATTTTTTGCACTGGCTGACGAAATTAAACAGAGCCTGAATAAGGAAACTACAAAAGCAACTAGTCAAAAAAATCCACTTGCCCAGGTAATCCGCCTGCTGAACCAGTGGGGAAAAGCATATTTACCCTTTTCTGTAGGGCATCTATTAAAGGAAAGACCTCTATCGTTGATAACATACTCTCATAAAACACAGTATTTCCTATTTTTTTCGTCTCTTGTACTTCCGGTTCTTACACCCCCTCCGGAGGTCTCTTATAATTCATAAATAGTTTATGTATTCGTACAAATGCACCAGTATGTTGTGCATGCATTAGTGGTAATTCAGAATAATTAATACGCATTCTGAGCTCCATGAATGCAGGTAAACTACTTCTGAGCTTCTTTCTCTGTTAAAGCAGAGAAAGAAGCCTGGTGTGTTGTCTTTCCGGATGTATGCCAGGAAAGTGAATCTGTATGAGACATACAATTACTTATTTCCTTCATGCACTGAAACCACATGACAAAACAGACCTGTTACCAATAGATATCTGTTGGTGATACAGGTGTCTGTATATTGATACTATTTTGATTTGACTCTATTCTTTATGAGAAAAACTTTACTTTCTACAGGTGGCTTATTGGCTGTCCTGCTCTTAACCACACAGTCTATTTTTGCCCAAACGCCCTCGGATGGTCTGATGATGGCCCGCGGAACGTATTGTACAGCCCTTTCTTATTCTAAAACCAGTTGGACTGATTATTGGGAAGGTACACATAAGCGAAGCAATACCAATCTGGGAACAGTGAGTACTCAAACCTACATGATAATGGGGGCACTGGGAATCACAGATCGCCTGAATGTGATTGCTGGCTTGCCTTATATCCAGACCAAAGCCAGCGCCAGTTACCTGACAGGTCAGAAAGGATTTCAGGATGTATCGCTCTGGTTGAAATATCGTCTTGTTCAACAGGATATTTTGTTCGGTACTTTTCGTGCTTTTGTAACAGGAGGCGTTTCTGCTCCTACCAATAACTACAATCCGGATTATCTTCCTTTGAGTCTGGGTCTGCATAGCAAAACTGCTTCTGCAAGACTGGTGATAGATTATCGTTCCAGGCCGGGATTTTATTTGACGGCTGAAGCTGGATATACAGGTCGCAGCAATATTCATGTTGACCGGGATTCTTATCTGTATAATCACGAACTGTATAATACTAATGAAGTAAAGGTTCCGAATATGGCAGATGGAAATGTTCGCCTCGGATTCCGCAACGGACGCTTTCAAACAGATGTATACTTGGAGCGTATGGCTGCTCTGTCAGGTGATGACATCCGGTACAATGATATGCCTTTTCCAACCAATGCAATGAAGGCAACTACAATAGGCTGGTATGGCCGACTCAATATTGAGCAGTTTGGTATTACAGCTGGCCTTAGTAAAGTACTGGATGGCCGGAATGTAGGCCAGAGCACAGGCTTCTCTGTCGGCGTATTGTATGCTGTTCGTGTGTTTGGTCATGGTGGCAAATGTGGAAAGCCTCTGGGAATGGAATCAGCTGTAGAAAACGACACACACTAATTTAGTATTATCCTCTATTTAGAAATGACCCCTATGAAAAAGAATACACATCTCTCTTTTATAAAGACACTGGCAGTTGCATTGCTGTTTTTGGTTAGTAATGCCTGCGACAAATCATTAGACATTTCCGATATCAAGGCTTATTCCGCTTCAACAACAGATCCAAACGGAGGTAACTGGAAAACATTTGTAATTGCTAATGGTGAAGAAGTTGCTGTAGCTGAACCTACAGATGCAAGCTCTGATGCTTACAAAGCAGAATTACAAAGCTTAAAAACCCTTCAGGGAACATTAACAGGTTCTCAGAAAAATACTGTACAATACTGGGGTGGTGGTGCTGTGTTGCGCTGGAACGAAATTGCACGTGAACTCGCTGCTCAATATAATGTTCCTCCTAATTACAACCCGGATGGCACGTATCCTGTACCTGATCCTACCAAACCAACCGAGTTGCCCCGCTTTCCGTTTGCAAATCCTCCCTATACAGCACGGGCATTCGCTCTATTGAGTGTAGCTCAGTATGATGCATTGGTTGCTACCTGGAATTACAAGTTTAAATATAACCGTCAGGCTCCTTCTAAAAATGATTCGTCTATCGAGACATTATTGCCATTGTCTGATCTACCTTCTTATCCTTCAGAAGATGCTGTAATTGCAGCTGCCTCTCGGGAAGTATTGAAAAGGTTATTTCCTGGAGAAGCAGAGAAGATTATACAGAAAGCCGAAGAGCACAAAAATAGCCGTTTATGGGCGGGAACTAATGTACAAAGTGATATTGATGCAGGAGAAGCACTGGGAAAAGCAATTGGTGAAATGGTAATGAGTAAGATCGCTGGTAAAGATGGTATGAGTGGGGCCAATGCTCAGGCTAATTTTCATTTGATGAGAGAAGATGCCACTGCTCGTGGTATTACAGCTCAATGGACTAGTCGGGATATTCCGGCTCGCCCGCCTATGCTACCATTTTATGGTAATGTAAAAACCTGGAATTTTGATGCAGCTACTAAAGTATCTCTTCGTCCGGAAGCACCATATGCATTGAACAGTCCTGAATTTAAGAAAGATCTGGATGAATTGCGCAACATTTCAAAAAACAGAACCCGTGAACAAACCCGTATTGCTGCTTATTGGGCTGATGGTGTAGGTAGTTATACTCCTCCGGGACACTGGAATCGCAAAGCGGCTGCACTTATTTATGAAGGTAAATTCAATGAACTGAGAGCAGCACGTACAATGGCCTTATTAAACACAGCAGTAATGGATGCTGGCGTGTGTTGCTGGGATACAAAATTCTATTATTTGACACAGCGTCCTTCAGAAGTAGATCCTAGTGTGAAGACTTCAACAGGTATTCCTAACTTTCCTAGCTACACATCCGGGCACTCTACCTTTTCAGGTGCTGCTGCTACAGTGTTATCATACATATTCCCTGATAAAGAACAGGAGTTACAGGCAATGGCAACAGAAGCTTCTGTTTCCCGTATTTACGGTGGTATTCACTACCGTATTGATTGTGAAGTAGGATTACGGTGTGGAAAGCGGATTGGTGAATATGCTGTAAATCGTGGTAAAAGTGATGGCTCTGGTTTATAAGCTTTGTTTAATATAGCAAGAGTATTGTTTGGAAATAGCCTGTCGGATAAACTGACAGGCTATTTTTATTATAAGGTCATTGAATTGACTGGAGAACTACAACTGACAGACTTTTAAAGTGATGGAGTATTACATTATTGTTATGA
Source organism: Xanthocytophaga agilis (assembly GCF_030068605.1). NCBI lineage: Bacteria > Pseudomonadati > Bacteroidota > Cytophagia > Cytophagales > Rhodocytophagaceae > Xanthocytophaga > Xanthocytophaga agilis. The sequence goes on along the minus strand of NZ_JASJOU010000002.1, from coordinate 488,520 downwards.
ATATACTTTCTACTTAAAAAATTGATGAAAGATTTCTGTTTTAGATTATATTTGATTTTCTGACCTTGTAACTATCTGCTCAGTTTAACGAAGTGGAAAGGCATAGTGATCCTATAAAAACCTATAATTCAGAAACCTTTCTGAATAAATTTATGCAGCCTGAAGAGGAATCAGAGTTGCTCCTGCAACCTGATTTTACAAAATTCTTCATGGTGAAGGTAGAGAGTATGTTTCAACGAATGAAGCTACCTATACCACCTACCAAGGCAGTAGCACATTCATTGCTTTATCTTACCGAAGGTGAAGCTACTATGACTATTGGCAGTGAAACCTATACTATACAGGCTGGTGAATGTTTGATTGTAGCAGCAGGACAGATATTTTCGTTTTCTAATCCGGATGTAAATAAGGGATATCTATGTCACTTTCCGGATGACTTTATTGTGGGCAGATTTAGCCGGAAAGACCTGCTGAAAGATTTTGAGTTTTTGAGAGTATGGGGCAATCCTCGTATACAGCTTGACTCAAAGGTTTCTGACTATGTGCATTTTTTGTGTAAACGTATATTTACAGAGTATATAGGGCATGGATTGAATCGGGTAGATATTCTGCAACCTTACTTTATTGCTCTTCTCTGTGAGTTAAACCGATCCTATCAGCCTGTATTCAGTAGCATACACACAGCAGCACTTTCACTAACACACGAATTCCGTGAATTGCTGTTTGAGCATCTGAAGACAATGCAGTTAGTTACAGATTATGCCTCTCTATTAAATATTTCTCCTAATCATCTGAATAAGGCTGTAAAGCTGATTACAGGCAAGTCTCCTTCCCGCTGGATTGATGAAGCCATTGTACTGGAAGCAAAAGCATTGCTGAGTCAGAGTGATCTATCTGTGAATGAAGTAGCTGCCGAGGTAGGGTTACTGGATGCTTCCTATTTTAGTCGACTCTTTAAGCGATATGCGGGTATGGCTCCGGGGCAGTTTCGTAAAATGATTGAAAAGTCCTCTAATTAGCTTCCTTTGTCCTAACGAAATTTCATACTTCTACAGACCTTTGCGTGCAAATACAAAAAGTCTATGGATACATATGTTGTGTCTGACTTTTATGTTATTGATGCTTCTCCAGCCTGTAGAGCTGGAAATACTATTTCACTAATTATCATTTTACATGTATCCTTTCCTGTTATTCTTTCATTCGGTTTTCCGCTGGCTGGTATTGCTGAGCCTTTTGTATAGTATTTTCCGGACATTTACTGGTTTGCGTTCGGCCAGGCCATTCTCCAGAGTTGATAACGCCACAAGACACTGGACGGCTACCATTGCCCATATTCAGCTTATGGTAGGTTTTACCTTGTATTTTATAAGTCCTTTGGTGCAGGCTTTTCGGGTAGGTGGAGGCATGCATTCTATGGAACTCGCTTTCTTTGGTATGGTACATATAGCCTGTATGCTGGTGGCTGTAGTCGTTATTACGATTGGTTCAGCTTTGTCTAAACGTCGCCAGACAGACAAAGAGAAATTTCAGACTATGCTGTTTTGGTTTCTGGCAGGCCTGTTTATCATTTTTATAGCTATTCCCTGGCCGTTTTCTCCTTTCGCTCATCGACCTTATTTCAGATCTTTCTAATCATGACATCGTTTATTAACTCAAAAATAGGCAGACTGCGGCTGGCTGGTTTGCTGGAAGGTATCTCATTATTGCTTCTGATAGGGATTGCTGTGCCTGCCAAACATATCTATGGCAATCCTGCTCTAGTAAAAGCTATAGGGCCTGTACATGGTATGTTGTTTCTATGGTTTGTGTTAAATACACTCAGTGTAGGGGTGGAGCAGCGTTGGAAGTTTGGCACAACTACCTGGAAAGTGTTGGTAGCATGTTTGATTCCGTTTGGAACATTTTATATTGATTATACTATACTACGTAAAATTGAGGTTACATCAGATATAGAAAATACTCACTAAATATAATCGTGTTTTTATTGGTGAAAAAGCTTTATTTAACTGGGTTATATAAGATTTGAAGTTTTTTTAATTCTTATACAGCTGTTATGTAGATAAATTATTGTTGTTTATTTTGTGGAAAGTAACAAAATAAAAAGAGGTATATTTTGTAATTTACGGAATAGCTCTTTATTTTTATTCTGTTATGGGTATTTCTGATTATCTCATAGTATCACAAACTCTTTAAACTTCGGTCTTATGAAAAACGCATTTTTAGCAGCTCTTTTCGGAGCTGTGCTACTGATTTCCTGTGCCCGGGAAGAAGATAATGTTAAACCCAGTACTTCTTCTGATGACGACCTGATTGGATTTATTAGTACATCCACAGGTGTTGAGAAGAGTAAGATTGTCTATGATGCTACCAAAAAACACTTTGTTTTAAACGGAGATGTTTTGGTAACCCGTCAGGATGCAGAAGATCGTCTGAAAGCTAGTAAAGGTGGTCGTACAGAACATTGGCGATATAACTATCTGGTGAGCAATACATATGTAACTAACATCAAAGTATATATCAATCCAGCTGTACCCAGTGCGTGGCAAACAGCTACCCGCAATGCACTGACACAATGGAATAATATAAATGGGACTAAGCTCTTCTTTTCAGAGGTCACCAGCAGCACTTCTGCCAACATTAGGGTGATAACAGGATATGAGGCAGCTTCCTGGGTAGCCAGAGCTTATCTTCCTACATACAATGGAAGGCCTGGCACTCCAGTAGAAATCAATACCTACTATAATTCATTGCCTAGTGGACAAAAACTTTTTGCTATGGTGCATGAATTAGGACATACTTTTGGTTTGCTTCATACAGATCAAACCAGTGGTGTCTTTATCACAGGCACCCCAACTACAGATCCTAATTCGGTAATGAATTCATATGTATTAAACTGGAATGGATTCACAACAGGAGATGTCTCTGCTGTACAAATCCTGTATCCACAATAGTGAATAGACATATGTTCGGAATATAAACTGTCCTCCTTCAACCAGCTTATTTTTTGTCTTTCGGAAATATCCATAACACTGGCAGTTTATTTCGAACATAAAAGAAAACTCCTTCCCATACAGGAAGGAGTTTTCTTTTATAGGAATCAGCGCTTATCATATTTCAAAACTTTTTTGGAAGTAAACAAAGTGCTGGCGGACGCTTTTTAGACCCTCACAAAAGAAAGAAATATGAGAAAGGATAAGATAGTTAGCTTGATCCAATAAACTCAATTAACGTCAAATGTAATGCCTGTTAGCTTTTCACTTAATGTCCACAATTGTTTTGCGTTGGCTTCGTCTAATGAATAACGTTTTACACCTGCGGATACTTCCTGGTCTGACGCTAACTCAGCAATATCTGCATCCTCACAATATACACCTCCTATGGTATTCAGTAACGGGCTCGTAGCACACCAGATGGTTGTTACTGTACCTTGAGGTATGGTTTTGAGCGAAGCTGCAAATTCAGGTAAAAATTCGCCTTTTTCGTCAAATAAGCCAAGTTGCTGAAATGTTTCCACCGATGCCTCTCTTGCCAGCTCTGTTCCCATAATATTGCCTGGATGCAATGCATAAGCTCGTACATTATGTGTTCTGGCACGATTGTCCAATTCAAGAGAAAACAGATTCAATGCTGTTTTTGATTGTCCATACCCAGCTAACGTTTCATATGTACGGTTTTCAAAATTTGGGTCTTCAAAGTTGAACGGTGCAAACTGGTGTCCCAGAGAAGATACATTCACTACTCTTGCCCCATTGGCTTTTTTCAGTGCACTCCAAAGTCTTGCCGTAAGTTGAAAGGGTGCCAGATAATTTGTTGCTAATTGGGATTCTATGCCTCTGCTATCCCTGCGTAAAGGAACGAACATAATTCCTGCATTGTGGATAAGCAGATGCAATGCCCTGCCTGACGCCAAAAATTTTTCAGCAAAACGATCTATGGAAGTATGGTCCATTAAGTCCATTTCTTCCAGTTCTACATTGGTAATACCTGCCAGATTTTGCTGTGCTTTTTCCAGGCTTCTGGCAGGTACAATTACTGTAGCTCCTGCAGCTGCCAGTGTCTTTGTAGTTTCCAAACCAATACCTGTATAACCGCCTGTTACGATAGCAATTTTGCCTGTCAGATCAATGCCTTTGATGACATCTGTTGAGGTTGAAGTCTTAACAAACCCAGAGCCTAGTGGTGTTTGTAGTGCTCCATTATAATTAGTCTTTTCCACTATCTTTACATTTTATTGTTCGACTTATCAAAACTTGAGAAGAAATGCCTTCTCCTGATTACAAGTAACCAGTGATAAGGCTTTTATGATGGGACTGTCCTGTTACAAGCCATAGATACCACCTGAAACTGAGATTTTTTCGCCTGTAATCCATCCCGAGTCATCGGAAGCCAGAAATACAGCCACTTTCGCGATATCATCTGGTTTACCAGAGCGACCCAGTGGAGTATTGGCAACTAATTTTGTTTCTGCCTCACTACCGATAAACCCTGCACTACGTGATCCTTCGGTTTCTACAACGCCTGGCAAAATAGAGTTGATGCGAATGTTTCGTCCACTAAACTCTTTTGAGAGAGAAATGGTAACTGCATCCAGGGCTGCTTTGGTCGCAGAATAGATTGAACCCGTTGGCAAAGGCATTTTACCAGCTTCTGAACTAATGTTTATAATGTTACCTTTTTTATCGCCAAACAGTTTTACAGCTGCCTGAATGGTAAGTAAAGAACCCAGAACGTTAATATTGAACTGCTGATGAAAAGTCTCTTCTGAGATTTGTTCAATGGGTTCATACAGATAAATGCCTGCATTGTTTACCAGAATATCCAATGTGCCAAACGTATTTTTTGTTTCTTCAAACAATCTGGCTACATCCGCTTCTTTCGATACGTCACCTTGTATGGAAACTGCCGTTCCGCCGTTATCAGTTATGGCTTTTACAACTTTATCTGCACCTTCCTTGCTTGACGCATAGTTTACCACGACTTTTGCACCTTCTGCTGCAAAGTATTCGGCAATAGAGGCTCCTATACCCTTTGACGCACCTGTAACTATAGCTACCTTGTTTTTTAATTTGCTCATGTGTTTAGTATTGAATGATTGAGCTGCAATGTTAGCGCATGCGAATTTATTTTGGTAACTTTGTTACGAAAAGTAACTGTAACCTTGAAGTAACCAAGTAACCTATGATGGAATGTAAAGTACGTGAAGAACAACAACACAAAAAGGAAATGATGGCTGTTCAGGATTCAATGGATGTACTGAATGGGAAATGGAAAATAGCGATTATATCCTCTATTTGCTATTACAACAAAAGGCGGTTTTCTGATATCCTGAATGATGTAGCTGGTATTTCTAATAAAATGTTGAGCAAGGAGTTGAAAGAATTGGAACTCAACGAATTGATTAAGAGGACGGTTTTAGATACACAGCCTGTGACAGTTCAGTATGAACTCACTGAACACGGAAAGTCATTGCAGACTATTATTACTAATCTTACCGAATGGGGGATTGCACACCGGAAGAAAATTACGGGGAAATAGTTCATTGGTTTGAAAGAGTGTACTTTTTAATAAATATCACTTAAACGTTATTCTTCATTCGTAGGTGATTTGATAGGTTTCATCTTTAGACAAAAGTCTTGAAGTTGTTTTGTGTGTCACATATAGTCTTTTATCTCCTCGGATTTCCTAACCTGAATAATTTCATATATTCATGTATAAAAGAAAACTCCTTCCTGTATGGGAAGGAGTTTTTATGAGAAGTAAATCCAATCTTTTATTGTTTTTTGTGACCAGGTTTTGCTTTCTGAGTTGTAATGATGACGCCAGCCTGTTTATCTGTAATATTGTATCGGGTGCGTAGCTGATCCGCTGTAATAACCTCTATGTTTTGGAGCATGTGTTTATTTTTAATATCCAGATCTCCCTCATCATATTTTTTCAGTGCTTTCCCATTGAGGATGTACTGAAACGAACTATCACTACCTGATTGTGCATATAATTTGTCATAAGCGCTGGAATAGTTACGAAACAACTTCACAAACCGGTTTCGTACATAAGCCATTGTTTCAATATACACAACACCATCTTTGGCCTTTGCTCCTGCGCGTTTTATCGCATCATGATTATAATAGACAAAAACATTGATAATATTACCCAGACTAGGCAAACTCAGTGTATCTGGCATCACTTCTGCATTATCCAGGAAGTATACAGGGTTAGGGCCTAACTTAGGGTCTTCTTTCTCAGACTTTTGGGCAAACGAAGTACCCATGCAGAGAGTTGCAAATGTTATATACAGAAGTAGGGAATAGAATCTCATGAATAAACAAAATATGTGATACAGTAATCTGGTCCTATGATTTGATTTGGCAGTAACGGGTCGAATAGGAGGCTCAGAGCCGGTTATTCTGTTAATTTTTCTGAGAATACCTGAAAAATAAACTGTGCAGTAAAGGTAGAGGGTTTGTACAGTAAAAAAATCCCGTGTTTCTGTTATTTCTTACACTTGTATCAGATGAAGAGTATTTCTAATATAAATACTGTAGGTAATAAAAGTTCATCAGTTGATTGAAGAGTTTTAAGAGACCTGTTCTTTTGTGGGCTCTTATTTTTTCTTTGTCCTATTGAAATAATATTCCTATCAACAGCCTACCAAGGTTGTTAACTTAAGAACCACCTTCTATTTTTCTCTTATTTATCTTTTGTCCTTCTGAAAGAAACTTGTGACAAATAGAGCTGTATTTGGTTTCTGAATAAATACACTTCAGTTGGAAAGGTTGCCGATCTTGTTACCCCTGTTCCAACAACAGCCTGTCACGCTTTAGCGTAATAGGTGCTACAAAGGTCTTGAATTATTCTCTATGCGCCTTTGGGGTAAGATGGGGTAGGATAGGGGTAGAATTTGGGGTAAATTTAACTGCCTGATATTGAGGCGGGGTAAGAGGGGTAGGATTTGCTCTATATAATAGTAATTATATAATATAAAAAGAAAGTATATATATAGCCCTACTACCCCATTATTCCTGTTCTCTGGGGAGAGTTTTTGTCAAAAAATGACGCCCCTCTTACCCCGTCTCAGTATCAGGCAGTTAAATTTACCACATACCTGACCCCATCTATACCCGCTTACCCCCTGAAGTTTGAAAGGCTTTCATAAGTGCTACTAGTTGTGTTATACTGATTGATTCTATCTAATGCTTGTATGTTCTCTTAAATAACTTCCTGTAAATGTGTGTATTGTGTTTATTTATTGTTACCTTTCAGCTAGTCAGTCTTTGTGCTAGGTTTGCTAAGAGTAAAGAGAATATTTGTAACACCGTTTTTGATCTAAGCAACAATTTTTATGGCAGCCAGTCTGGATGTGCTCACCCCTGAGTTTAAAGAAAAAGCGCAGGCACTACTTGAGAACTGTAAACTTCGCGGAGTAGTCATGCGTCCCAATGAAACACTGCGCTCTCCTTTTGTGCAGGCAAGATATTGGAGACAGTCCCGAACCATCGAAGAAATCCGAAAGAAAATAAACGAGTTAAAGCAGAAAAATGCCTTGTTTCTGGCACATTGCCTGGAGGTCGTTGGACCTCAGCATGGGGATCATGTAACCAATGCTATTCCAGGTTTGTCGTGGCATCAGTGGGGAGAAGCGATGGATTGCTTCTGGGTAGTGAACAATGAGGCTGTATGGAGTGCCACAGAGGTAGTCAATGGTATCAATGGATATATGATCTATGCTGGCGAAGCCAAAAAGCTGGGACTGGATGCTGGGTATTTCTGGAAAAGTTTTCCGGATATACCGCATGTACAGTTACGTAAGGCATCTAATCCTGCCAAAGTATTTGACTTACTCGCCATTAACGATGCCATGGAGCAGACTTTCGGAAATACCCAGCCTTAGGTTATATATACCTGGGTGGGTATAGTATAGGGATTTTTAATCTAACCAGATATGAAAAAAATCACCACTTACACAGTGCGAATAGCGCTATGTGTACTGCTTTGCTATTCCCTGCAAAGTTGCTATCATTATCGGATAGCCTCTGCTCATTATGATCCTGCTACCACCTACCATCACAAAACGGTGCATTCCTTCTTTTGGGGAGCTGTACAGAAACGCACTAACGGCATTGATGTAGTGGCCACTAATTGTGATAGCCTCAATATTCATAGCCTGGACGAGGTTCGGGTTACTACCAGTTTCGGGTATTCGCTGATTACGGTTGCTTCGCTGGGGATATGGTCTCCGGTGAAGATTGAATGGAAGTGTGCCAAACCCTGTCCCCGCGAAGGAGACGTTCCCTAACTTAACTTATTCCAATCTATGATTATCAGTCGTACAGGTGCCAGGAAATGGGTAAACCGGCATGAAAGCTTTACCCAGAATATAGAGGATCTCTATGATCTGGCTGATGAAAGTACTATGGATATCCTGGCTGATTACAATGATGTAACAGCAGGGATCCAGCAACTGATGAAGCAGTTTATTGCAAATGGCAAACGAACCCGTGTGCTGGGTGGAGAATGGTCATGGACTAAGATCGCGGCCAGTGATGGCATTTTATTGAATACCAAACCGCTGAACCTGACCTTTCGAATCAGCCTCAACAATGTATCACCTGCCTATGCCAAATCACCGGATGACCTCTATTTTGCGCAATGTGGGGTTTCAATACAGGAGTTAAGTACACGCCTCAGACGACGAAAACGGTCACTGAAAACATCTGGAGCCAGTAATGGCCAAACCATTGCTGGAGCCTTATCTACAGGGACACATGGGTCGGCTATTGATATAGGTGGGGTGGCAGACTATGTTGTAGGCCTGCATCTGATTGTAAGCCCTACACGGCATATCTGGCTGGAAAGACGTTCGTATCCGGTTGTGTCAGATGTTTTTGTGGCAAATTTGCATGCTGAGAGAGTACAGGACGATGCCTTATTTAATGCGGCTCTGGTTAGCTTCGGCTGTTTTGGATTTATTCATGGAGTAATGATAGAGACCGTACCCCTCTTTCTGTATGAATCCTATCGGCTCAGCGTACCTCTGGATAATACACTGTATACCTTGATGGAGTCACTCTCTTTTGCCAATTCCTTTTTGCCATACGGGAGTGAACGTCCGTATCATTTTCAGGTACTTGTCAACCAGTATGATCCTAACCACAAAGCCTATGTGACGGTTATGTATAAGCGAGACTATGAGGACAATTATATTCCACCATCCATGGCAGTGCCGGGTATAGGCCCTGGAGATGATGCACCTTCATTTATAGGAACAATCTCTCAGGCATTGCCTGCTGTGGTACCTATTTTGGTGAATGCGGTCATTGGAGGATCTTATAAGCCCTATAGTAAGGTATTTGGCACCCATGCGGAAATGTTTAGCAATACTGACCTACATGGTAAAGTATTAAGTGCTGCCATTGGCATACCTCTTTCTGCTGTGAATCAGGTAAGGGAGCTACTCATTGACCTCAATACTCATTATGGACCTTTTGCCGGAGTTTTGGCTTTCCGTTTTGTGAAAGGTACACAGGCTACACTGGGTTTTACTCATTTTACTACTACCTGTGTAGTAGAGTTGGATAGTGTTATGTCAGATGAGACATATCGGTTTTATAACAAGGTATGGGATGAATTGGAGCGACAGCATATACCACATTCTTTTCATTGGGGAAAAGTGTTGCGTCTGGATCATACACGAATCCGGAATATGTATGGCGAGGAAAAGATTGACAACTGGATACAGGCACGTAATACGCTGATGCAAGACCCGGAAAGTATGCGTTTGTTTACCAATGACGTGATGGTACTGTGGGGATTGGATGAAATCCGGTCAACTACCCCTGTAACTCCAGTTGTGTAATTGGCTGCTACTTTACTTTGAGAGAGCTACTTTACTATGAAGAGTTAAACCCTTATTCATTGTTGATTATTTTATTGTGCGCATAATTAGAGGCATATCAGTTGCTTGAGCGGAATAATATGCAGTTCGACGTCTTGCGGTGAATTTAACGCAAGACATTTAGTGAAAAGTCTGTCCGATTTGCTTGGAAGAAAATAGTTTTGCCTGGAATTCACCGCAAAATTGCCAATGCGTCGAATAAACCGCAGAAAAGTTTTTGCATAGAATAAACCGCAAGAGAGCTCTTTGAGCAGAATTCAATGCAAAAAGTTTCGTACGTATAATTCAAGTCATACTCTTACTATACCTCGAAGCAGGTATATGTAAAAGTCATTTTAAGAGTCAGCAGAGTTGATGGTCTTTTCTTTTTAATGAATGAAGCCATTGTGCTGTTACAGTTGTTGCAAGTTGTTACAGCTGAAAATTACAGTTCAACTGTTTGATAATCAACGATGTTACAGTTTTTACGGTATTTTATACATTGTCAAACTTCCTGGAAGAACACAAAAGCTCTTTTCTCTTATATATTACTATATAATATAGTATAACTATACACGTGAGAGTTTACTGTAACAACTGTAACATGCTTCATTTACAGGTGCTTACAACTGTAACAGAGCTCACTATCAATCCTTTATCATGTAAACTGTTGTCTTAAATCATAAATGACACAGATTATAGGATTTTCATGGATAAAGTGTTTTTTCTGTCATTGTGTGCTTACCAATGACCTGTTTTCCTTCATTTAGGTTAGGGGGTAATATACAACCTAGGAGAGTGCTCTATTCGTGAAATTCGAGTAATCTTTTTAATCTGCGATTCTGAAATTCTTTTCCTGTCCTCCTCAAATCAACTCCTCTTTCTGTCCTTCTGAAAGAATCTCGTGGCAAGACCGGCGACCTTTCCGATTGGAGTGTTTTTCTCTTATAAACCAAAGAAGGCTCTATGGGGCACACGTGTCCCGACAACGGTGAGAGATTCTTTCAGAAGGACCGAGTGGGACAGTGCTGTTTTCAGATGACTGATAAAGGAGAATAGCGATAATTACTTACTGTTATAGGTATGTATGATAGATATATGAAAAGAGCTGTAATAAATACTTATACCAGAAGGATATAGATAAAGTATTTTATGGTATGTCAAGGTTGAAAAATGAACGTTAAAAGTAAGATATACTGTTTTATGTTGATCTCCTACGTTATTTTTAATAGTGTAAAATGGTTGTTAACTAAAGTTGTGGTAATTAATGGGTTAAAAATGAACCTGTTTTTTAAAAATATGAAAATAGTTATATTTAACTATGATTAATCACAATTTAATATTGGATTAAGTCTTTATACTTATTTTTTATGTGTTTTTTGTTAAAAAAACAGTGTTAAAATTTTGTGTTATATATGAAATGCCGTATTTTTAATCGCAGATAGTAGGTAGTATTACTTAGTATACTTTAGCCCCTTTGAAATCGACAACATAAGCTAGAGCCGCAGCTGAAAGTTGTCAAAAGTAACTCTCCTGGAGAGGAAGATTTTCTGTGTCTTTGTAAAATAGTATTGGACTCATTTTTCCATATAGAAAAATGGTAACGGCTATGTTTTGTCTATCAGGTGGCGGCCTGACAGGTAAAAAATAAAAAAGCCTTGCAGGGATGGCGGTCTCTACAAGGCAAACGATAGTTTTAAAATTAGTTCTAACTTAAAACCACACAAAGGTATGTCAAAAAAGTTACATTTTCAAGGCTTGATTGCCCTTTTTGTAACGTTCTGCTCACTCAGTCAGGCTTCGGCGCAGTTTACACTTTCAGGGCAATTACGTACTCGCACTGAGTTACGGGATGGGTTAGGTACTCTGAATCTGAAAGGTGCAAAACCTGCATTTTTTACCTCTCAACGTGCTCGTCTGGCATTTGGCTATAGATGGGATCGGCTGCTGTTTAATTTTTCTGTACAGGATGTACGGGTATGGGGACAGGATGCCTCTTCTATTAGTAATGCGGATGGGAGCCGCTTTATGGTTCATGAAGCCTGGGGAGAAGTAACACTGGCTAATAGTGCTGATACCACCATTAAATTTAAACTGGTAGAAAATCTCTCTTTTAAAATTGGCCGTCAGACGCTTATCTATGATGATGTGCGGTTGCTGGGTGACCTGGACTGGTTGCAGCAGGCTCGTCGCCATGATGCTGCCTTACTCAAAGCGCAACACAAAGGCTGGCAGGTTGATCTGGGGGCTGGTTTTAATCAGAATACCGATGCTTTTGGCGTTACGGGGACAAACTATGTAGCGGCCAATGTACCTGCTTACACTACAGATACCAAAGGAAATCTTGTCGCTGTGCCTGGTGGCTTTATCCCTACTAATGGAAAAGGAGGGAGCCTGCGTCTGGCTAACAATCCTAGTACCAATGGCATGAATCAGATGTACAAGTCCATGCAGTTTCTGTATGTGAGCCGTAAGTTTGGTCAGACAAAAGTTTCCGGACTCCTCTTCAAAGATGATTTTAGTAAATATCGCAGTGATTCTATTCGTAATATTTCCGGAGCTGATACAGGCTATGTATATGGACGCCGGTATGATCAGGCAGGTGTAAACAGCCGTATCACCTATGGACTGATGATTAATAAGACTATTGGCAATGCTTCTGGCTTTAAAACCAATATAACAGCGGCTGCCTACTGGCAAAGTGGAAAGAATAAAGATGGCAGAAATCTGAAAGCCAGTCACTATACAGTAGCGCTGACATTCCAGAGAGGTAAATTCAGCTTTGGCCCTGGTTGGGATTATCTGTCCGGCAATGAAGCTGTTGGAGGAGGTACAGGTGCTGTTTCTATATCTACTACTGACAATCGTTTTGATCCGCTGTATGGTACACCACACAAGTTCTGGGGATATATGGATTATTTCTATGTAGGAACAGGTTCTGCAGTTGGTGGCCTGAATAACATCTACTTCAAAACAAAGTATACTGCTAAAGATTTCTTTATCGCATTAGACTACCATCATTTTTCGCTGGCTAAGTCCCAATACCTGAAAGGAACAGATGGCAAAGCCAGCACCCGATTTGATAATGGTATGGGAAGCGAAGTGGATCTGATTGTAAACTATAACCTCAGTAAGTTTACCAATCTGGAGCTGGGGTATTGCTTTATGAAAGCAACTAATACACTGGAGTATGCCAAACTGGGATCTGTAGATAAAGCTGACAAAAGTCCGCAGTGGGCCTATCTGATGATCAATATCCGTCCGGATTTCTTCTTTGCCAAACCTGTTGCCATTAAGCAATAAGTTATTCTTTCATTACATACTGAGTAGTGCCTAAGGGTAGATTCTACCTTCTGGCCACTCTATTGCCTGAACTTTTCAACCTTAACTGAATCTGATCATGAAAAAAATAAAGACAGTTGTCCAAACAGTAGTATTTGCTCTGGTAGTATTGATGCTTTCTTCTGCCGCAGGTCCAAATGCGCCTAAAAAGGTAATCAAGCTGGGTTTTATACCGCTTACCGATTGTGCTCCATTGGTAGTTGCCAAAGAAATGGGATTTTTTCAGAAATATGGAGTAGAAGTACAGTTAAGCAAAGAGGCTTCCTGGGCCAATGTGCGTGACAAAATCCTAAATGGTGAATTACAAGGTGCACACTGCCTGTTTAGTATGCCATTTTCAGTTTATACAGGCGTAGGAGGAAAGCCGGGTGCTGAAATGAAAATCGCTATGGTGTTGAATAACAATGGTCAGGGTATTACACTCTCCAAAGAGTTTTGCGGACTAGCTGGGTTTAAAGAATACAAGAAAGTAGCCCCGGCAGTAAAAGCTGTTCAGGCCAAAAAAGAAGTGACTTTTGCTATGACGTTCCCGGGTGGCACACATGATATCTGGCTTCGTAACTGGCTTGCTGCCTGTGGAGTTAATCAGAAATCTGTTGGAATTATCACTATTCCTCCACCACAAATGGTTTCCAATATGAAGGTCGATAATATGGAAGGTTTTTGTGTAGGTGAGCCCTGGAATGGAGTAGCTGCTACTCAGAATATCGGATTTACCCATGTTGCCAGTCAGGATATCTGGAAGCATCATCCTGAAAAGGCATTGGTGGTAAACAAAGAATTTGCAGAAGCCAGCAAAGAAGATCTGAAAAACGTAATGAAAGCAATTCTGGAAGCCTGTAAATGGCTGGACAATATGAGTAACCGCAAAAAAGCTGCCGGATGGTTGACCAAACCCAATTATGTCAATGCACCTCTGGCTGTCATTGAAGCCCGTTTGCTGGGATCTAACGATCTGGGATGTGATCTGGGTGTGCAAAAGTACAAAGATGACTGCATGACCTTTTTTAACAATGGTTTTGTGAATGCTCCCCGTAAATCGCACGGCATCTGGTTTATGGCACAGTATGTACGTTTTGGTTACTTGAAGTCTGACCCTGAATATAAGGCTATTGCCGAAAAGCTGGTACTGGATGATCTGTATAATGAAGTAGCAAAGAGCATGAACGTAGTATTGCCTAATGATGACATGAAGCCATTTAGGATCACCATCGATCCTACACCTTTTGATCCCAATAATCCGGAACAGTATGTGTCGCTGGCTAAAAAATAGGTAGCCTGATCCTTTATTCAACTCAATATACGTACCAAAAAACTTACTATTCTCCCGGTAAGCCCTCCTCATTCAGGGGAGGCAGGAGGGAGACTGTTGTATGACCAAATTATTCTCTTTACGCATCTGGATGCCTGTGCTCTATTTTGTAGGAAGTATATTGTTGCTGCTGGGAATATGGACATTGATAGCCTGGTGTAACCGCAATCCCGAAGCAACCGATCTGGTGGAGAGGTATCCATTACCCACTCCATTGATGACGCTGGATGTATTGAGTGAAATTTTTGCTAATCCTTTTCAGAATGATCCGGATGTAAAAGGTATTGGAACAAAGCTGATTGGTTCGCTGATGCGGGTAGGGATTGGCTTCGGATTAGGTAGTTTAATCGCTATTCCATTGGGATTATTATTAGGTTCCAGCAAGTTTATGATGAGCCTGATCAATCCTATTGTACAGATTCTGCGTCCTGTATCTCCTCTGGCATGGTATCCATTGGGACTAGCAGTATTTTCTGCTGCCGGAGGTGGCGACGGACTGATGAATCCTTCCTCAAAGGCTGCCATTTTTATGATTTTCATCTGCTCTTTGTGGCCTACTCTTATCAATACTGCCTTTGGAGTAGCTTCTATCCCTCAGGATCACAAGAATGTAGGTAAGGCGTTTGGCTTTTCTGTCTGGAAATATATTACCCGCATTTTGCTGCCTTATAGTCTGCCACATATTGTAACAGGATTAAAACTAAGTATTGGAGTAGCCTGGATGGTCATTGTGGCAGGGGAAATGCTCTCTGGTGGAGATGGACTAGGGTTCTTTGTCTGGGAAGAGGGCTTTAATGCAGGCAAGACAACACATATTATTGTGGCTATCCTGATCATCGGTATTGTAGGATTCATACTGGATAAATTTTTCTCTTCACTTCAAAAGGCTTTCTCTTATGATGCAAAATAACTATGCAACCCCTCAAGCCGGTTCTTCTATGGATAACTCAGACAAACAGGTATTAGCAAAGATGGTTGATTCTGCCAGCGCCTTTCATAAAGTGGTGGCACAACCACAAACCAGTGTCTCCATTAAAGATGTCACTGTATCATTCAAAACACCCAAAGGAATCTATACAGCTGTTAAAAGTATAGACCTGGATATCCGGAAAGGAGAGATTGTGGCTCTGATCGGGCATTCAGGCTGTGGTAAGTCTACCCTGATGAATACGATCAGTGGTATGGTAAAACCAAGCAGTGGAGAAGTAATTGCCAATGGCAAACGGGTAACAGGACCCGGGCCTGACAGAGGCATTGTTTTTCAGAACTATTCCTTGTTGCCCTGGCTATCTGTATACCGGAATATCTATGAAGCAGTTGACTCGGTAATGAAAGATATGTCCAGTGCCGAAAAGAAGGACCATGTAGAGCAAAATCTGAAGATGGTGCACCTCTATGAGCATAAAGACAAGTTGCCAGGTCAGCTTTCAGGTGGTATGAAACAACGAGTGGCTATTGCACGGGCATTTGCCATAAATCCGAGTATTCTGTTGCTGGATGAGCCTTTTGGTGCGTTGGATGCACTGACCAAAAGCAATATGCATGTAGAACTATTGAAATTATGGAATCTGGATAATCGCAACAAGACTATTATTATGGTAACACATGATATTGAGGAAGCGATATTCCTGGCAGATCGTGTAGTAGTGATGAACAATGGACCTGCAGCTACTATCAAAGAAATTGTCGATGTGCCTCTGGAGCGTCCCCGAAATAAGAAAGAAATTGTGCATGATCCTCTCTATATGGAGATACATGACAAGCTGCTAAGCTTATTGCTGGATAAGTTTTCGATTGAGGATGAGGTGGAATAAGGCTATCATGCCAATCTACTGCTCATATCCTCTTAAAATAATAAGTGAAAAATCTCTTTGTGTGGCCTCTTTCATTTGTTTCAGACACTGAAATGCCAGCAGAGAGATTTGCTTTTTTAGGCATATAATATTCTAATCAAATACAGGTTGATAGTGTTTTATTTTGATAAATATAATAAAACTGATTTTCGATTGTGTGTTTTAAATAAAGTGCAAAATTTTAGTTAAAAATACTCAATAAAATTTTGTGCAAATAAAGTATGTTTTTAAATTTGGTTAGGTTAAAAAATAAAGCCTTTGTTTGAGAAAATGTGATTTTTTGGTCTAATGCTGTTTGTTTTTGCTATGTATTTTTTAAAAAAGTAGCTATATTTTGAAAATATAGGTTTAAATATAGAGTCGTTTTTGGGTAGTGTAAAATACTTAATAAGCTAAAACAAAACTATGATGAATTTAAGTAATAAACCTCTGGAGAAACTAAATGTCCTCAGCTTTAAAGGTGTACAAATGCGTACCTTCCACATTACATGGCTTACATTTTTTGCCTGTTTTTTCGGATGGTTTGGATTGGCGCCATTGATGCCCACTATTCGCGAAGATTTAGGTTTAACCAAAGCACAAGTTGGAAACACCGTAATTGCCGCTGTTTCTGCTACTATTTTTGCCCGGCTTCTTATCGGACGTTTGTGTGATATCTGGGGCCCCCGAAAAACCTATACAGCTTTACTGGTGATAGGATCCATTCCGGTCATGCTGGTTGGACTTGCCAATGACTATACTTCCTTTCTGTTGTTTCGGTTAGCCATTGGCATCATCGGAGCCTCGTTTGTTATTACTCAGTACCATACAACCACCATGTTTGCTCCTAAAATAAAAGGAACTGCCAATGCTGTTGCTGGTGGATGGGGCAATCTGGGTGGTGGTGTGACGTTGATGGTAATGCCGTTGATTTTTGCTGCCATTGTAGGAGCTGGCTATACCAAACATGATGCCTGGCGATATGCTATGATTGTTCCGGGAATGATGTTGCTGGTTATGGCAGTAATTTATTATTTCTTTACACAGGATACTCCTGCCGGAAATTTTTCAGAAATCAACCGCAAACGGGAAAGTAAGAAGTTCTCATGGGCAGTGTTGGCTGACTGGCGGGTATGGGCACTGGCTTTTGCGTATGCTGTTTGCTTTGGTATGGAAATTACGTTTGATGGAGTTGCCACACTGCATTTTGTCGATTCATTTAAGCTGGATCAGTCCTCTGCCGGTTTCTGGGCTGGTGTATTTGGTGGCATGAACCTGTTTGCCAGAGCTGTAGGAGGTATCATTGCTGATAAAGTAGGAAATAAATATGGTATGAAAGGCAAAGGTTGGTTATTGGGGATTGTGCTGGCTCTGGAAGGTTTGGGACTGGTATTATTTTCACAAGCCAATACACTAGGCTTCGCTATTGTAGCCATGCTGACATTTGCTATGTTTCTGAAAATGGCTAACGGAACCACCTATGCGATTGTCCCTTTTATTAATCAAAAGCATGTAGGTACTGTAGCCGGAATAGTAGGAGCAGGAGGAAATGTAGGAGGGATGTTATTTGGTTTCCTGTTCAAGGCTGAATCCATTACCTATGCTCAGGCATTTATGTATATAGGCGCCATTGTAACCGTAGTTGCATTAATTGTTTTTCTTACCCGTTTTGATAAAGTAGCTCAGCCCGAAACTGCCGCACAAACGGCTGGTGCTATATGATGATATGATGCCAACGCTATAACTCTATATATAGCCATTCATGAAGCTGTTTTGTGAGAGTAAGTCTTGCCTCCCAAAGGTTTGACTTACTTCTCTCGCAGGTCTTTCTGACTTTATAGATTCTACGAGCAAAAACCCTATATACATGGAATACAAATCAACGTGCTGTTATTGTGGTACAGGATGTGGTGTTATTGTCCGCAAAGACAAAATGGGCAAGCTAACTGTAGAGGGAGATCCTGACCATCCGGTAAACCGTGGGATGTTATGTTCCAAAGGGATGAATCTGCATTATACCGTAATGGATAAGTCAGACAGACTGTTCTATCCGGAAATGCGGTTTAACAAAAATATGCCACGTCAACGGGTAAGCTGGGACGATGCTATGGAACGTACCGCCGCGGTATTTCGTACGTTGATTGACAAATATGGACCTGATTCTGTTGCCTTTTATGCTTCCGGACAATGTCTTACTGAAGAATATTATGTAATCAATAAGCTGATCAAAGGCTTTATTGGCAGCAATAATATTGATACAAACTCCCGTTTGTGTATGAGTTCTGCTGTGGTGGGTTATAAAATGTCATTGGGTGAAGATAGCGTTCCGGTTTGCTATGATGATATTGAGTTATCAGATTGTATTTATGTAACAGGAGCTAACCCTGCCTGGTGTCACCCGATTATCTGGCGTAGGGTAGAAGCCCATAAAGCAGCTAATCCACATGTAAAGATTATTGTTGCTGACCCTCGTCGTACTCAAACATGTGCCATTGCGGATGTACATCTGCAAATCAATCCGGGCACAGATGTGATTCTGAATCATGCCCTAGGACGACTACTAATCGAACAGGGAGATATTAACGCTGATTTTGTGAAAAACCATACCGAAGGCTATGAGGTGTATCGGGAGTCTGTGATGCGTCGCAGTATTCAAGAAGCCGCAGAATTATGTGGAATAGAAGAAGAAGAGCTTCGTAAAGCAGCAGCCCATATAGGAGATGCCAAAGGCTTTCTGACAATGTGGACAATGGGGCTGAATCAGAGTGTAATTGGCGTGAATAAAAACCTAAGTCTGATCAACCTTAACCTGATAACCGGACATATTGGAAAACCCGGTTCCGGACCTTTTTCACTGACTGGTCAACCCAATGCGATGGGAGGCCGAGAAGTAGGGGGATTATCAAATTTGTTGCCTGCTCACCGGGATTTACTAAATCCCGTTCATCGGGAAGAAGTACAAAAGTTCTGGGGTGGGACACAGATCTCTCCCAAACCTGGCCTAACAGCTACTGAAATGTTTTCGGCTCTTAACGAAGGCAAGTTAAAAGCTGTCTGGATTATATGCACCAATCCATTGATTAGTTTACCCGATGTACGAATAGCAGAAGAAGCACTTAAAAAGGCAAAATTTGTAGTAGTACAGGACATTTCCAACAGAGTTGAAACACTCAAATATGCTGATGTGGTGTTTCCTGCTGCTGCATGGACAGAAAAAGAGGGAACAATGACCAATGCAGAACGTCGTATTTCCTATCTGCATAAACTAACAGAAGCCCCGGGAGAAGCACTGCCTGACGCTGAAATTATCTGTCGTTTTGCCCGCAAAATGGGCTACAAAGGATTTGACTATAAAAATGCAGAGGAAATCTATCTGGAGCATTGTGCCCTTACCAAAGGTACACACATCGATATTCATGGGCTAAATTACACTATTCTGAAAGAAAAAACGGTTCAGTGGCCGTTGACTTCTGTGAATGAGACAAAAGGAAAAGGACTATTTACGGATAAAAAATTTTATACAGCTACCCAAAAGGCTGTCATTCATACAGTTCCCGATGAGAATCAATCAGAACTCCCGGATGCTGATTTTCCTCTGATACTTACCACAGGAAGAATCCGCGATCAATGGCATACCCGTAGTAAAACAGGTAAGGTAAATAAGTTGAATCAGCACATTGCAGAAGCATTTCTCGAAATTCATCCGGACGATGCAGTTCTGAGAGGGATCGAAGATGGAAATCTGGTGGATGTGACTACCCGAAGGGGGCAGGTACGTGTACAAGCTAAGTTTTCTGAAGATATTAAGCGAGGTGTTGTATTTCTACCCATGCATTGGGGAAAAGTCCTGAATAGTGATCTGAATCGAGCCAATAATCTCACAAACAATCTGGTTGATCCGAAATCCAAAGAGCCTGACTTTAAATTTTGTGCCGTTCAAGTAGAGAAATACCAGAAAATCAGACAGAAGATTATCATAGTCGGCGCAGGAGCCGGTTCCTTTGGATTTGTGAAATCATATAGGGCCTTGAATACTGAAGATGAGATCACGATTTTTAGTAAAGAAAATTTCCCGTTTTATAACCGGGTAATGCTTCCGGATTATATCAGTGGACACCAGAAATGGGAACAACTGGTAAAGATGAAAGATGAGGAAGAAGATGATCTTCGTATCCGGCTGCATCGGGGTGTAAGCATTGAACAAATTGACAGGGCTAGTAAAAGAGTATTGGATAGTAATGGAAACTGGCATTCCTATGATCTGTTGATTCTGGCAACAGGTAGCAGAGCTGCTACGTTACGGGATGTACCTCCATTGAAAGGTATTTTTACCATGCGAAGCCGATGCGATGCCGATAGCTTTAAGAAGCATCTTCAACCTGGTTCACATGTAGTAATAGTAGGAGGTGGGCTGCTAGGAATTGAACTGGCTGCTTCTTTGCGGGAGATCAATTTCTCTGTAACTGTTGTGCACCGTGTCTCCAGGTTAATGGGAAAACAACTGGATGCCTTGGGAAGTCATTTATTGCACGAAGAACTGGTAGATAAAGGAATTGATGTCTACTACAACGATGAGATTCAGGCATTTTTGGGACGGGATACCATCGAAGGATTACGGATGAAAAGTGGTCGCGTTATTCAGTGCCAAGCGTTAGTAGCTGCAATTGGAACTTCTCCAAATATTGAGATAGCCAAAGCTGCAGAGCTTCATTGTAAACGAGGGGTAGTCGTAAACGAATACATGCAAACTTCTGATCCTTCTGTATATGCCATTGGCGAGATAGCTGAATTTCAAGGGAATTTATATGGTGTTACCTCAGCCGCTGAACAACAGGCAGAGGTGGTAGCCCGCTATCTGAATGGAGATATTGCCTCCTACTATGAAGGATCATTGTTGATGAATATTCTGAAAATGCAGGGTACAGACCTCTGTTCCCTGGGTATGGCAGAAGCTCCTGCAGATAATCCGGAATACGAAGAAGTAGTGTTTATTGATAAGGCCAAACGGTATTATAAAAAATGCATCATTCACAATGATCGGCTGGTAGGTGCTATTCTGATTGGAGATAAAACAGAATTTCTGGAGTTCAGGGACCTAATTCAGAAAAAGATGGAGCTATCCGAAAAGAGACTGGAACTATTACGCTCAGGGAAAAAGGCAGAGCCTATGCAGGGAAAGCTCGTTTGTTCCTGTGGTGGAGTAGGAGAGGGAAATATTCAGAATAAGATTCGGGAAGGGTGTAGAGAGCTCAAGCAGTTGTGTCAGGCTTCCGGAGCTGGGCTTGGTTGTGGTTCCTGCCGCCCTGAAGTACAGGTTATTCTGGAAAAACACCTGCAGGTTGCTGCAGAAGTGTAAAATAGAAATTTTTACTATAAAGAGCCTATGATCCATTCCTATATTGTAAAAATCAATTTTACAGGAGGTATCGTACCTGCCGGACAATTGCAGCAGATTCTGGGGATTCTGGAGTATGCCCGGGTGCGTCATGTCCGTTTTGGTTTGCGCCAGCAATTATTGATAGAAGTTGCTGCTGAAGAATATGAGACGCTGGATACTTTATTAAAACAACAGAACATTGTTTATGAGTTTGACACTGGGCAGTATCCCAATATTGTGAGTTCTTATCCCGCTGAGGAAATTTTTAGCGCAGATAACTGGCTGGGTGAAGGTATCTATAAAGACATTTTTGACCTGTTTGATTATAGACCTCAGTTAAAAATCAATATTTCAGACAACAACCAGAGTTTCTCACCTTTCTTTACAGGTAATATAAACTGGATAGCCTCTTCTCATGCTCACTTTTGGTATTTGTATGTTCGCTTCCCTAAAACAAATTCTATTTTTGCCTGGAAAGAACTGGTTTACAGCAATGATATTCCACAGCTCTCAAAAACAATTGAAAAAGTAATCTGGGAGAATAAAGCTGCCTTTTATGCAAACGATCAGGCTGAAGGAGATAAATTAGCCACATTGGTAAAACAACAATGTGAATACATTGCCAAACCTGCAAAAGAACCTTTAGAACTATCACCATTCCGCTTGCCTTATTATGAGGGATTTAACCGCTATGGTGATAAAACCTGGTTGGGTATTTACCGGAGAGATGAATTGTTTCCTGTAAGCTTTCTGATAGATGTATGCAAAGCATGTAGCCAGACAAAAATAGGCCAGTTGTGTGTAACAAGCTGGAAGTCGCTAATTATTAAAGGGATTGTAGCCAAAGACCGATTGGTTTGGGATAAGGTGCTAACCCGACATCAGATTAATGTGCGTCATGCTGCCAATGAACTCAACTGGCAAATAGAAGATGAAAGTATAGAAGGATTAGAGTTGAAACAGCAGTTGGTAAAACATCTGGATGCAAATGATCTGCGTACTTTCGGACTGAGTTTTGCTATTCAGACACGTCCTAAGTCGGAATTGTTTGGCTGTGTGATTATTCGTAAAAAGCCGGTATTATGTTTTGGCGATTATACAGTACTAAGTTTGTATGATATTCTCTACACAGATGATTTTAATCCCAATAGTCGAAAATTATATGTTTTTGAGAAAAATCTTTTAAAATCTTACCTTGGAGAACAGGTAAGACGCCTTTGCAAAACCTATTTACGTACCCGTATTGGTCAGCAAAAAGAAGATTTATTTGCACAACCTGTTGAAGCAACGATGCCATCTGGTGAAACTTCTATACCACATTTTGTGTATCAGTGTAAGCATTGCTATTCTGTATATGATCCGCTGGTTGGAGAACCAGAGTCTAACATTCTGGCTGCAACATCATTTGACACATTACCAGAATCTTACTGTTGTCCACTATGTGAAGCTGGGAAAACAGAATTTATCAAAAAAGAACGAAGTGTGATTTTTGTGTAACAGTATTGCTACAATTCTATCATGCTGTAACTATATGATTAACAGTGGCTTGGCTGGATTAGTACTATGTGGAGGCTACAGTTCCCGGATGGGTTCTGATAAAGGACTTTTGTTGCATACAGATGGGTATTGGGTACAGAACGCCATTGATAAAATGGAAGCTCTGGGATTACCTGTATGGGTATCTGTTCGGGAGGAGCAGCACGCTATCTACAGCTCTATAATCTCTTCCGACAAACTTCTTGCAGATGCTGTATCTGTTCAAGGCCCTTTGGCTGGATTACTTACTGCCCATCAACACTTTCCAGAGCAGGACTGGCTTGTAGTAGCCTGTGATATGATTGATATGACCCAATCTGTGTTAAAACAAGTAATAGACGCCTATCAATGTTCAAAGAAATATGATTGTTTCGTTTTTGAGCAGGAAGGAAAATGGGAGCCTTTGTGTGCAATTTATACAAAGATAGCTCTGGAGAAGTTCCTTGGAATAGCAAAACAAGGCCAATTACCTTCGCAAAGCATGAAATACCTTATAGAGAAAAGTCATCCCTGTTTTATACCTATTACGTCCGATTCTTATCCTGCTTTCAGAAATTATAATCAACCGGATGATTTGAAAATAAAAAATCCCCTTTGAATTACTTCAAAGAGGATACTGAAGAGAGTTTACTTTTGCTCAGACACTTATGGGTTGCTCAATATTATACTCGTTATCTTGTAAACGGGGTCTATCCCGCTATTTTAGATTCTAATTTAATCTGTATATCCTCAATATATATTTTTCGGACAACATCTCCCTCTGTATTAAAATAAATCTGTTCTCCTACCATTTTCCCATTCCGGTACTCAATAATAGATTCTACATATTTCCCTACCTTCTCTTTGCCTAATGTAATTCCGTAATTGTATTTAATCCCTGTGAATATATCTTCCTGAAAACGACCAAAATACTTATGTAATGGCGTCCATCCATTGAAATCCATCTCAGCCAGTTTCTCTCCTTCGCGATAGTCCAAATGATAGTCAGTAATCTCATTTCCCATCGTTACACGCACAGTAGTAGAGCTTACTCTCTGATTATAAGTACCTTTATTCGTTCTCACCTTGGTTGTATCGTTACTGGGTTGCGACTTATTTACATATGCATTGCCAGTTGCAAACATAGTTTTGAATGTATCAGTAAACGGATTCATAGTCAATCTGGATTTTAGTTACTCTACATCCGAAATTGAGCCCTATTTGTAACCTCCGAAAACTGAGTAGTATGTGTATAAATCTTACATATGAAATGAAATAGGTATACCTCACACTGTTGAGTATATCCCGCATTTCTGTTTTTATTCTAGTAAAAATAGGATTATTTAAAGGGAAAGAGTATTCGTCACTGATTTTGAAAATCTAAGCAAATTTTAAGGATTTTTCAATCGAAAACATACCTTATATTATATAAATACCCACTTTTAACGTATGGAAGGTAAATAATGGAAAAAAGAAGTGGATTCTGGGTAACTAATTAGGTGAGAATTTATTTAAAATGATTCTAAATTATTGCTTTTATATGAAAAAATAATTTACAAGTAGTTGATTATTAGATACATTTGGCGGGCGTGTAATAAGCAGGTAATATCTACCTGTTTTTGTAATAAAAATATATTTGCTAAAAAAAAAACCGATACTACCTTTGTACGCCTATTATAAGACCTCATAGTGAAACTTCTTAGACCAAGTAAATTTAATATGCACATAGTCAAGTATTTACGCCCTATTTGGCGTGGTTGTTCCATGGTACTATTGCTGGCTACACTTACTTGTAGCACAGTATGGGCACAAGGTGCTGCACCTGCTGCATCTGGGGGTGGAGACGCTGCCGCTGGCGAGGCCCTTTTTAAAAATAACTGTGCTGCATGTCATGCTGCCAGTGATGAAGTAGTTGTAGGTCCAGGATTAAAAGGAGTAATGACAAGAGTTCCTAATAAAGACTGGGTTTACAAGTGGGTGAAAAATTCTTCTGCTGTTATAGCAAGTGGAGATGCGTACGGAAACCAGATTTTTAACAAGTATAATAAGCTGCAAATGCAATCCTTTCCGGATTTGCAGAATGCAGATATTGACAATATTCTGGCTTACGTAGAATCTGCTGCTACTGCTGCACCTACTGCTGATCAGGCAAAAGCTGATGGGCAAGGTGGTGCAACTGCTGCTCCTGCAGAAAGCGGTTTGTCGACCCAATACTTTACTATTATTCTAGTTGCTTTACTGGTAGTTCTGGCACTGGTGCTTCTTGTGTTAATAATGATTATCTCATTGTTGACTAAGTTTTTAAGCAACCGCAAAGATTTATCAGACGAAGATCGTGAGTTGCTGGAGCAACGTACTGACATTGGTAAAGTACTGCAAAGTGCTGTAGTGAAAGGTGCTGTATTAATCATTGCTGTGTTATTACTAGGTAAAATAGGGCTGGATAGCGTAATGCGTATAGGTATAGCCCAAGGGTATGCGCCAAAACAACCTATTTCATATTCTCACAAATTACATGCCGGAGAATATAAAATTAACTGTGCATATTGTCATACCTCTGTATACAAAGGTAAAAACGCAAGTATTCCCTCCGCTAATATTTGTATGAATTGCCATAGTGTAATCAAAAACTCTTCTCCAGAAATTAAGAAACTCTACACTGCTATTGAAAATAATCAGCCGATCGAATGGATTCGTGTACACAACCTTCCTGATCATGCTTATTTCAATCACTCTCAACATACCAATGTAGGTGGATTAGCCTGTCAGAATTGTCACGGAGATATTGAGAAGATGGAAGTAGTTGAGCAAGTTGCTCCTCTGACTATGGGATGGTGTATCGATTGCCACCGTAAAACTGAGGTTAATACCAAAGGTAATGCTTATTATGATAAATTAGTGGCTATTCATGCCAGCAAGGAGCCTATGAAAGTGGCTACTATTGGTGGTATCGAGTGTTCTAAATGTCACTATTAATTTAACAATATATAAGGCAGGTCACTCTGCCTTTCATTCATATTATTCACATACGTAAATATATCCGTTTCTATATATATTATGGAAGGCAATAACAAAGTATATTGGAAAGGTCTTGAAGAGCTAAGTAACGATATTCATTTTGTCAAAAACGCAGAGAGAGAATTTCCGGAAGGAACGCCACTGCCAGGTACTGAGGCTGCTGCTAATGCCGACATTATGCCTGCTTCGCGTCGTGACTTTCTGAAGGTGATGGGTTTTGGGATGGCTGCTGTGACATTGGCTGCCTGTGAAGCTCCGGTAAAAAAAGCTATTCCATATCTGAATAAACCTGAAGAAATTGAAGCTTCTATTGCAAATTATTATGCTTCTACTTATGTAGATACAGATGGTGATTACAATAGCGTTTTGGTAAAGACACGTGAAGGTCGTCCTATAAAAATTGAACCCAATCCTCTTTCTGGTGTAACTCCTGCTGGTACAAGTGCACGGGCACAAGCTTCTCTGTTAAGTCTATATGATCTGGAGCGTTTAAAAGGACCATTTAACGGAAAAGAGAAAAAAGCTACAGACTGGAAAAGTGTAGATGCTGCTATTGGTCAGCAATTACAGCAAGTAGCTTCTTCCGGGAAGGCAATCCGTATTGTTTCTTCTACTATTATCAGTCCTTCTACGAAGGCTGCCATCAGAGAGTTTATTGCAAAATATCCGACGGCTCAGCATGTAACGTATGATGCAAACTCTTCTGCTGGGATATTAAACGCAAACCAGACGTCATTTGGTAAAGCTGTACTTCCATTCTATAATTTTGATAAAGCAGAAGTTATTGTAGGTATTGGCAATGCCGATTTCCTGGGTACTTCTCCTGGAAGTACAACGTACAGTGCTTTGTATGCAAAAACTCGTAAACTGGGTAAGGACAAGAAAAAGATGTCTCGTCACTATCAGTTTGAGAGTACTTTATCTTCAACTGGTGCAAATGCAGACTACCGTACTCCGATTAAATCTTCTCAGGAAGGATTAGTAGCTGCCAATCTATATAATAAAATTGCTAAGAAATTAGGCGCAGCTCCTGTAAGTGCTCCTGCTTTGGACGTGAAAGGATTAGATGATGCTGCAAATGAATTAGCAAGTGCAAAATCTGCTGGTGTGGTAGTAGCAGGTTCTAACGATCCGAATGTACAGACTATTGTCAATGCAATTAATAATCTGTTAGGATCCTATAGTACTATCATTGACCTGAATGCTCCTCTTACATTGAAAGCCGGCGATGATACAGCAATGGCTAACTTTGTAAAAGAACTGTCTCAGGGACAAGTTGGTGCTGTTTTCTTCTATAATGCAAACCCTGTATATGATTATCCTACAGGAAAGCAGTTTGGCGAAGATCTGAAGAAGGCTTCTCTGAAAGTTTCCTTCTCTGACCGGATGGATGAAACCACTTCTTTGTGTGATTATGTTTGTCCTGATCATAACTTTCTCGAAGCATGGAATGATGCTGAACCTCGTACTGGTTATTTCAGCTTAGGTCAGCCAACTATTAACCCTATCTTCCAAACTCGTGCTGCTCAGCAAAGCTTGTTAGCTTGGGCTGGAAATACTATTGAATACGATAAGTTTATTCAAAGCTACTGGCGTACAAATCTGTTCTCTTTGCAATCTAAATATTCTTCTTTCAAAGAGTTCTGGATACACGTATTGCATGATGGTGTTTTTGAGCCTAAAAATGCACCTGTCACAGCCGTTAGCTTTGGTGGAGATGTAAACGCTGCTGCGGCGGCTGTTGGTAAAGCAGGTAACAATGGTATTGAATTGGTTCTTTACCAAAAAATCGGTATTGGTAATGGTGCTATGGCTAACAACCCATGGTTACAGGAATTACCTGACCCTATTAGCCGTGCTTGTTGGGATAACTACTTGACTGTTAGCCATAAGATGGCTTCAGAACTAGGTCTTACTCAAAGTGAAGAAGATGGTAATGATCTGGTTACTATTGAAATTCCTGGAAAACCTGCTATCACACTGCCTGCATTAATTCAACCTGGTCAGGCTGAAGGTACAGTGGGTCTGGCATTGGGTTATGGACGTGAGAAGGCTGGTAAAGCTGCTAACAATGTAGGTGTAAATGCATATCCATTCGCTTCTGTAAGTGCTTTGGGTGTAGGATATGTAGTGAATGGAGTAAAAGTGACTAAGGCTGGAGAGAAACGTAAAATCGCTCAGGTTCAGACACACCATACAATTATGGCTCGTCCTATTGTGCAGGAGGCCAAACTTTCTGAATACCAGAAGAAAGCTAATGCCGGAAGATTTATGCCTAAAGTGGCAACTTCTGAAGGAAAGAAAAAAGCAACAGATATTTCATTATGGCATGGTCATAAATACCAAAACCATTCATGGGGTATGGTTATTGACCTTAACTCTTGTACAGGTTGTGGATCTTGTGTAGTGGCATGTACAGTTGAAAATAACGTTCCTGTTGTAGGTCGTCAGGAAGTAATCAATCGTCGCGAAATGCACTGGTTACGTATTGATCGTTACTATAGCAGCGATGCTCCTAAAGATGATGTAAAAGGATTGGAAGAAGCTTCTGCTAACCCTGAAGTTGTATTCCAGCCAATGCTTTGTCAGCATTGTAACAATGCACCATGTGAAACGGTTTGTCCGGTATTAGCAACAACACATAGTTCTGAAGGCTTAAACCAGATGACATATAACCGTTGTTTCGGTACACGTTACTGTGCAAACAACTGTCCATATAAAGTGCGTCGTTTCAACTGGTTTAATTACACTAACGATGAACGTTTCTCTGATGTAAACTATATGTCACAAACTGATCTGGGTAAAATGGTATTGAATCCAGATGTAACAGTTCGTACACGTGGTGTAATGGAAAAATGTTCAATGTGTGTGCAACGCATTCAGGAAGGAAAATTAAATGCTAAAAAAGAACGCCGTCGTCCGGTAGATGGAGAGATTGCTATGGCTTGCGAAAGCGCATGTTCTAGTGGTGCGATTCTTTTTGGAGATATGAATGATCCTGAAAGCCGTATCAGCAAACTGATCGCAGAAGAAACAGAAGGGCGTATGTTCCAAGTATTGGAAGAAATCAATACTCGTCCTCAAGTTTCTTATCTGACAAAAATCAGAAATAAAGCATAAACTCCACTACATGGAGGTTCTTTGATAGTTGACTATTTTTCACTGTAATTATAATTTTCAAAATATATACTATGAGTCATGTTACTTCATCCGTAAGACCGCCTCTAGTAACCGGTGGTAAAACCTACGGCGATGTTACTGAAGACATCTGCCGCCAGGTAGAAGGCAAGCCTACGACGTTATGGAATATCGCCTTCCTGATTTCGTTGATTGTCTTAGGTATTGGAGGTTACGGCTTGTATCGGGTTTTTTGGTTCGGTATTGGAGAGTGGGGGTTAAATAAAACAGTAGGTTGGGCATGGGATATTACCAACTTCGTATGGTGGGTAGGTATTGGTCACGCTGGTACATTGATCTCTGCTATCCTTTTGCTTTTCCGTCAGAAATGGAGAACATCTATTAACCGTGCTGCGGAAGCGATGACTATCTTTGCCGTTCTTTGTGCAGGTAGTTACATTCTGATGCACATGGGAAGAACCTGGTTAGCATACTGGGCATTACCTCTTCCTAATACATTTGGCCCTTTGTGGGTAAACTTTAATTCTCCACTAGTATGGGACGTATTCGCGATCAGTACATATCTGACTGTATCCTTAGTATTCTGGTATATCGGTTTGATCCCTGATCTGGGTACTATCCGTGACCGAGCTAAGAACAAAGTATCTAAAGTTGTGTATGGTATTCTGAGTTTTGGATGGGATGGAGCTGCTAAGACATGGCAACATTATGAGAATGTGAGTTTGGTTCTTGCTGGTTTATCTACTCCACTTGTACTTTCTGTACACACCATTGTAAGTTTTGACTTTGCTACTTCTGTTATTCCAGGTTGGCACACTACTATCTTCCCTCCATATTTCGTTGCTGGTGCGATTTTCTCTGGATTTGCGATGGTGTTAACGCTGATGTTGATTACCCGTGAGGTATTTGGTCTGAAAGATTATATTACAATCGGACACATCGAGTCAATGAATAAAATCATTATGTTGACAGGTTCGATTGTGGGGGTAGCTTATATTACTGAGTTCGTTATTGCCTGGTATTCAGGTGTGCAATATGAGCGTTATGCATTTATTAATCGTATGATGGGACCTTACTGGTGGGCATACTGGTCAATGATGAGCTGTAACGTAATTTCCCCTCAGTTATTCTGGATTAAGAAAATTCGTACAAGTGTTGTTGCTACTTTTATCCTGTCTATAGTAGTAAATATCGGTATGTGGTTTGAACGTTTTGTGATCATTGTGACATCTCTGCACCGTGATTATCTGCCTTCAAGCTGGGCTATGTTTGCTCCTACAAAAGTTGACGTACTGGATTATCTGTATACATTCGGATTCTTCTTTACTTGTTTCTTCTTGTTTGCTAAGTTCTTACCTGTGATCAACATAGCTGAGGTGAAGGCAATCCTGAAGTCATCTTCAGAACATGTAGAAGAGCATAAGACTGTAACTTCAGCACAACCTGGTTTCCAGGCACGTCCGGCATTTAATAAAGACGTAGAATAAGAAATGCAGAAATTCCAGATCTTACTTAATATAATAGTTGGATCTGGTTTTAGCATCCATTTATAAAACTTTGTATTATCTTATTTTCCATTTCAGATAACCAATGGAACATCATATTCATAGCGAAAGCGCATTTTTAGTTGGTATTTTTGATGATGAAGACGTACTGATGTCGGGCGTGAAAAAAATCCGTAACAGTGGCGTAAAGATTCATGAAGTATATACTCCATTTCCTATTCACGGTTTGGATGATGCATTGGGATATTCCCGTAGCTTTATGTCTAAAGCCGCCTTCTTGTTTGGTCTTACTGGTTTTACTTGTCTGATAACACTGATGGTGTGGACAATGGGATTTGACTGGCCGATGATTGTTGGTGGGAAAGACTACGTTTCTATTCCTGTGCTGGTACCTGTTGGCTTTGAGGGTACTGTACTTTTCTCTGCCTTAGGAATGGTTGCAACTTTCTTGACTGTGAGTAATTTATATCCTGGAAAGAAACCATTTTTGTTTGATAGTCGCTGTACAGATGATAAATTTGTGATGGCTATTGATCTGACAAAAAACAAGCTTACGCCAGAAGAAATTACATCTATTATAAAAAATTACGGGGCTATAGAAGTCTCAACCAAATTGGTTAAGGCTGGTGATTTAGATTAATTGAGAATAGTTATAGCTTTTAACGATATTATACAGACTTATTTCGATTCTGTTTCAAGTATATGAATCATCTTAGAAAAGTAACCTTTTTGAGTCTTATTGCAGGTGCACTGCTCACTGTTGCTTGTCAACGTGATCATGATGATCCGGGTACAGAATATGCTCCCAACATGTATCATGCTATTTCTTATGAGCCGTTCCGGCAAGAAGCGAGCTTTAAGAATCCCTATAACAAGTTCGGTAACAATTTGTGGCTTCCTGTTCCAGGAACTGTAGCGAGACGTAATTACCAGACAAAGTTTGGAAAAGATAGTACCTTTGTGGAAGATTTAATGATCTATAATATTCCTAAAGATAGTATTGGCATTGCCGAAAGAACACTAAAGAATCCAATTCCTCAAACAGAACAAACTCTGGCTGATGGAAAGGAATTATATACCCGTTATTGCCAGCATTGCCATGGTGAAACTGGTAAAGGGGATGGTACAGTCGGGAAAGTATTCAAAGGTGTACCAAACTATAGTGGTTCTGGGTATAAAGATATGAATGATGGACATATCTTTCATGTAATTACCTATGGTAAAGGACGTATGTGGCCTCATGGCTCACAAGTGAATCCTGTTGAGCGGTGGAAAATTGTACAATACGTACACGAACTGCAAAAGCAGCAATAAGAGCGTCTCTTTGTTGAATTTAGTTAGATCTCAAATCGCTGCAAATAGATTGAAAATTATCTATTCAGCAATTTAACAATAAACAATACACTATTTATTACAATGGCTGAACATCATTCGGTTTCGTATAATTTAGACGAGCAATATATTTTTGATCCTAGAATCCGCCGGAATGCAATTATTGCAGTGGTGGTAGGATTTGCCTTGGTTATTCTGGGCATTATTCTGGCGGCTACAGGTGGTGGACATGAAGCTCATGGCGAACATGCTGGTGCTGCTGCTGAACATGCCGGAGCTGCGGCAGAACATGGAGCGTCATGGCTGAAACGCCTCTTTGCAAACCTGTGGATCAACAATGTTTATTTTACAGGGATTGCTTTGTGTGGTGTATTCTTTGTTGCAGTGCAATATGCGGCATGGGCTGGATGGTCAAGTCTGATTCTGCGTATTCCAATGGCGTTTGGCTTTTTTCTGCCAGTTTCAGGCGTATTAATGGTTGTTTATTTCCTGCTTGCTGGTGCTGATGTTGCACATATTTTTCATGGGCATGGATTATTTCACTGGACGGTAGAAGGGATTGCTGATGAGCATAGTCCTAACTTTGACGAGGTTCTAGCTTCTAAAACCTGGTATCTGAACTTTGGGTTCTTTATGGCTCGGATGGTTGTTTACTTTGTAGTATGGTTTGTTTTATTTACTATTATTCGTAAGCGATCTTTACAAGAAGATATAGAAGGTGGATTGGAGATATATGACAGAAACATTGTTTTCTCTGCGATATTTATTATTTTCTTTGCGGTTACTTCTGTAATGGCTGCATGGGATTGGTCAATGTCTGCTGATCCTCACTGGTTCAGTACAATGTATGGTTGGTATACTTTTGCAAGCTGGTGGGTAGCATGTCTGGCTACAATTACATTAGCGACTATATATTTGAAAGAGCAAGGATACCTTAAGATGGTTAATTCAAACCATTTGCATGATCTGGGGAAATTTATGTTTGCATTCAGTATCTTCTGGACATATGTTTGGTTTGCTCAGTTTATGTTGATCTATTATGCAAACATTCCTGAAGAAACAAATCACTTTAACGAAGTATTTGAAGGATTTGGTGGAAAATACAAAGGTATGTTCTTTGTAAATCTGCTTGTTAACTTCTTGTTCCCATTCCTGGCATTGATGACCAGAGAATCGAAACGTAAAATGACATTCCTAAAACTGGTTGCATGGGGTATCCTGGCAGGTCATTGGCTGGATTTCTACCTGAATATGACTCCGTTTATGTTGGGTGATGATGGTGGAATCGGATTTATGGAATTGGGTGTAATTGCTATCTATGCAGGCGTTTTTGTATTCATAATTGGAACGTTTTTAGCTAAAGCTCCTTTGATTGCTAAAAATCACCCAATGCTGGAAGAAAGCTTACATCACAATCAATAATTTTCGTTTTGTTTCCAAAATAGATTTTATATACAAGAAAATACCGGTTATAATTCTATCAATTATACCAAATTCTGTAAATCATGATAACTGCAATTATTGTCACAGGGCTATTATTAATTATTGCGATTTTAGTGACAGTCTTCAGAGTACAATCTCTGATTTCTATTACTAAAAAAGCAGATGAAAGAGTAGGAACAAGCAACAAGGTAAATGCTGCTTTGTTTCCTGTCTTTTTGTTCATCGGATTTGGTCTGGCTATCTGGATCTCATTTTATTCAGATCAGTTTCTTTTGCCAGAAGCTTCTTCTACTCATGGAAAGGAAACAGATAATTTATTTTGGATTACTATGGGGGTAATTGGAGCAGTTTTCTTTGCTACACATATCCTTTTATTCTGGTTCCCTTTTCAATATCAATACAAAAAAGAGCGTCGGGCAACATTCTATCCTCATAACAATAATCTGGAGGTAGTATGGACGATTATCCCCGGTATTGTTTTAACAACATTAGTTATTTCTGGATGGTGGGTATGGCGTGATATTATGAAAGATGCGCCAGAAGATGCAGTGGTTGTTGAACTGGTAGGAAAACAATTTAACTGGATTGTGCGTTATCCTGGTGATAAACAAGCTGTTTTGGGACAAAGCAAGTCTGAGCTTGGACGTTATGATTATCGTTTGATTGATGCGACAAATGAAATAGGAATCGACTTTACAGACGTAAATTCATTTGATGATTTTACATCAACTGAGATACATATTCCAAAAGGAAAGCCTGTTTTGTTAAAAATCCACGCACGAGATGTATTGCATAGCGTATTTATGCCTCACTTCCGTTTAAAGATGGATGCTGTTCCTGGTATGCAGACTCGTTTCTGGTTTGTTCCTGAAAAAACGACTGCAGAAATGCGTACGGAACTAAACAACCCTAACTTTAATTATGAACTAGCTTGTACTGAGGTTTGTGGTCGCGGTCACTTCTCTATGCGTACACTGGTTGTTGTAGATGAACCAGCAGATTATGTGAAATGGGTTGCTAATCGTAAGCCGTTCCTTGCTCAGAACCGTGATTATCTGAAACTGGTTCCTGCTAATCTAAAAGAAAAAGCTTTACAGGTTGTAGGTCCTGAAGAAGGTGGTGAACCTGCTGCTGCTCCTGCTGACTCTGCAGCTGCACCAGCTGTAGCAAGTGTACCTGTAGCTAAGTAGTATTTGTTTGTAGCATAGCAGTATGCTAAGAATTATCCTGTTATAACGTATCTTTTTTAGGGACAAACTGCGAATGGATTTTGTTTCTCTATCAGAAATAGCAATTAAATTTTATGGCAACAGCAAATCTTGACATTCATGACGGCGCTCATGCTCACAGCCATGATCATGACCACGAGCACGAACACCACGAGTTAGGTTTTATACGTTCATATGTTTTTAGTGAGGACCACAAAGTCATTGCTAAACAATATTTAATCACAGGTTTGATTTGGGCATTTATTGGTGGCTTTCTATCAATTCTGTTTCGTATTCAGTTAGGTTTTCCTGAAGCAAAGCTTTTTTGGTTAAAACCTTTACTAGGAGGATGGATCGATGATTCTGGGAAACTGGATGCCAACTTCTATCTGGCATTAGTGACTATGCATGGTACGATCATGGTATTCTTCGTATTGACAGCTGGCTTGAGTGGTACATTTAGTAACTATCTGATTCCTTTGCAAGTTGGTGCACGTGATATGGCTTCAGGATTCATGAATATGTTATCATTCTGGTTCTTCTTCCTATCTAGTGTATTAATGTTTGGTTCATTGTTCTTGAGCACAGGCCCTGCAGGGGGTGGCTGGACAGTCTATCCTCCGTTGAGCGCTGTAAAAACAGCAAACCCAGGCTCAGAATTGGGGATGACTTTATGGTTGGTTAGTATGGCCTTCTTTATTATATCTCAGTTACTGGGAGGGGTTAATTATGTTACAACTGTAATTAACCTACGTACAAAAGGTATGTCATTCTCTCGTCTGCCATTGACAGTATGGGCGTTCTTCATTACTGCAATTATCGGACTTCTGTCATTTCCTGTTCTCTTCTCTGCTGCATTACTTCTGATCTTTGATCGCGAGTTTCATACAAGTTTCTTCCTGTCGGATTTATATGTAGCTGGTCAGGCTTTGGATAACAGAGGTGGTAGCCCAATTTTGTTCCAACACTTATTCTGGTTCTTAGGACACCCTGAAGTGTATATCGTATTGTTACCTGCATTGGGTATTACATCTGAGATTATTGCTACTAACTCTCGTAAGCCTATCTTTGGATATCGTGCAATGATTGTCTCAATGTTGGCTATCATGGTGTTATCTTTCATTGTATGGGCTCATCACATGTTCGTAACAGGTATGAATCCATTCCTTGGATCAATATTTATGTTTCTTACATTGATTATTGCGGTACCTTCTGCGGTGAAAGCCTTCAATTATATTACAACCTTATGGCGTGGTAATATCGTGTTTACACCTGCTATGTTGTTCTCAATCGGTTTGGTTTCTTTGTTTATTTCAGGTGGTTTGACAGGTGTTGCATTAGGAAACTCTGCTATTGATATTCAATTACATGATACCTATTTCGTTGTTGCTCACTTTCACCTTGTAATGGGATCTGCGTCATTCTTTGGAATGATGGCTGGTGTGTATCACTGGTTCCCTAAAATGTTCGGAAGAATGATGGATGAGAAATTAGGATATGTACACTTCTGGATGACATTTATCGGTGTGTATATGGTATTCTTCCCAATGCACTACATCGGTATTGCTGGTTTCCCAAGAAGATATTATTCTTTCACAAACTTTGATTTCTCTAAGTCCTTTACTGATCTGAATATGTTTATCAGTATTGCGGCTATCGTAACATTCTCATCTCAACTGATTTTTGCTTTCAACTTCTTCTATAGTATCTTCAAAGGAAGAAAAGCTCCTCAGAACCCATGGCATTCTACAACGTTGGAGTGGACTGCTCCTGTTAATCCAGGACATGGTAACTGGGTAGGTGAAATTCCTACAGTTTATCGCTGGCCATATGATTACAGCAAGCCAGGTGCGCAGGAAGACTTTATTCCTCAAACTGTACCATATGCTGCAACTCCTGAGTCGAATCTGCCGCACGAAGTAGACGATGAAGAATTATACACAGATACACCAGAAGTAAAATCAGCACATTAATATCATGAGTAAATTTTCAAACAACAGTTATAATGCTTTCCAGAAATGGGGTATTATAACTGTTGTTTTTGTCTATTTATTGATTGCCATTGGGAGTATTGTTCGAACAACAGGTTCGGGAATGGGTTGTCCGGATTGGCCTAAATGTTTTGGTAGCTGGGTTCCTCCTACAGATTCTTCACAACTTCCAGTTGATTATAAGGATACTTATGTTCAAAAGCGTAAGCAAAAGAATGAAAGGCTTGCCGGATATCTGGATAAGTTAGGTTTTACGGAAGTAGGAAACAGGATTTTATCGGATCCATCTATTTATATCGAAGCAGAGTTTAATCCGGTAAAAACCTGGATTGAATATGTAAACCGATTGTTTGGTGTATTAGTAGGAATATTTATCGCTGGAACAACAGTCCTGTCGTTTTCTTACTGGAAACGAGACAAGACTATTTCTTTTATAAGTCTTCTCAACTTGTTTTTGGTAGGTTTTCAGGGATGGCTCGGATCTGTTATTGTTTCAACAAACCTTCTTCCGGGAACGATAACCATTCATATGATTCTGGCTATTGCAATAGCTTTGTTATTGATTTATGTAGTTATCCGGTCTTTTAGTACACCAAGAAAATTACAATCTATACCAAAAAAGAAAATAATTAACGCATTTCTGGTATGGGTTATTTTCTTATCGCTGGTTCAGATCGTTCTAGGGACACGGGTGAGAGAGGCGATAGATGTTGTAATCAGCAAAATGCAGCATCTAATGCGCAATGAATGGATTGAACAATTAGGATGGGTATTTTATATTCATCGTTCATTTTCTCTGGTGGTTCTTGTCAGCAATGTCTATTTGCTTTTTCTCCTGAAGAAATATGTTTCTTCAGATACATTGGTAAAGCGATGGGCAAAAGTATTAGTGGCGATAACTATTATAGAAGTAATTACAGGGGCCTGTATGGCATATTTTAGTATTCCTGCCTTCTTACAACCTATACATTTATTTTTAGCTGTAGGAGCAATAGGGATACAGTTTATCTTGTTTCTTGCTATTAATCCTCCTCATGGGGTTCTTAAAAAGGAACAGCCTGTTTTAAAACCAGAAATGATTTAAACCAAACTGTAAAAGTTAAGTAGAAGTTATCTAATAATGATTGTATCTGATTCGAGTATTGATATAAGTTTTGCAGGCAAACTGAAAGCTTTTTTTGAGCTAACCAAGTTCAGACTTTCGTTGACTGTGGTGTTTTCATCCAGTTTTGGCTATTTGTTGGGTATTCAGAGACCTATTGACTGGGTGCATTTTGCATTGTTTGCAGTAGCAGGATATGCAATTACTTCTGCTGCTAATACAGTAAACCAGATAAAAGAAGTGGAACTGGACAAGCTGATGAAAAGAACTGCCGGACGTCCTTTGCCAACAGGCCGGTTAAGTATTTCGGAAGCCTGGGGATTTGTAATCCTGATGTTGGCTTTGTCTATGTTCATTTTTATTACAGCATTTAATTATAAAACAGCAGGTATTGCCTTAGTATCATTTATTCTGTATGGGTTTGTATATACTCCGCTTAAGAGAGTAGGACCTGTAGCAGTGTTTGTTGGTGCGTTTCCAGGTGCATTTCCTCCTATGATTGGCTGGCTGGCTGCTACTAATCATTTTGGATGGGAGCCAGGTATTTTGTTCGCAATTCAATTTTTTTGGCAGTTTCCTCATTTCTGGGCTATTGCCTGGGTAGCAGATGAGGATTATCGTAGGGCTGGATTCAAATTATTACCGGCACAGGGAGAAAAAGGCTTTGATACAGCAGTACAGATTATGATTTATACATTGTTCTTACTGCCTTTAAGCTGGGTGCCATTAAAATTAGGTATGACAGGTATCAATTCTGCTATTATTGCTATGGTTTGTGGAATTCTTTTCCTTGCTCAAACTTTCCATCTGATGCGTACGCAAACAGATAAAGCTGCATTGAAAATGATGTTTGGGTCTTTCTTATACTTACCCGTTGTACAGATTGCATTCTTATTGGATAAAATCTAAAAAGAATTTGTTAAGTAAAGAAAAGTAGAAACTTACTCAATAATATAACTGAATTTGTAAGGATATGTCACAGAAGATTGAAATTTCAGGCTATAACGCGATTCCTGAGGAACCTCAGGAGACGCTTTCGATGAACCCTAAAAAGTTTGCTTTGTGGTTGTTTATCGTAAGTATAATTATGATTTTTGCTGCGATGAGCAGTGCCTATATTGTACGGAAAGGAGATGGAAACTGGTTGGAGTTTGAATTACCACAAGTTTTCTGGACTTCCTCTGTAATTATCCTGTTAAGCAGTATAACAATGCAATGGGCTCATTACTCTGCTAAAAAAGATAACCTGGGAATGCTGAAAATTTCTATGGTTATTACATTCTTGCTGGGGGTGGCATTTATTGTTGCTCAATACATTGGATGGCAGGATTTACAGCAACGACACATTTGGTTAGGAGGAGCTACCAGTAATCCTTCTGGCTCTTTTCTGTATATTATGACCGGATTGCACATCTTCCACCTGGTAACAGGGATTGTGTTTCTGCTGTTAGTGCTGATTGCTACCTTCCGGGATGAAATTCATGCCAAAGCCATGAACCGGATGGATATGTGTACTACCTACTGGCACTTCCTTGATTTTCTCTGGGTATATTTATTTATCTTCCTTTTAATAAATCATTAACAGATTTATATAGGATATAAAAAGATAGAATATATTTTTGCCGGGAAATGAAAAAGGTACATTGATATAAACTGAAAAGTGTGAAGAATACAGTTTTCATTTCAAAAAAGATATTATTTTTGACCCAGTTTTAGAATACGCTATTTACCAAATACAATTTATATTTTACACTCCTGATATGGCAACAGTTGCAACACAAGAAGTTTCTTCTAAAAAGTTATGGGGCGGAGGCATGGAGCCGATGAAAGCCAGCTATGGCAAGTTGATGATGTGGTTCTTCCTGCTTTCTGACGCATTTACATTTTCTGCATTATTGATTACCTATGGCTTGAACCGTTTTGGTGCTCATGCTTATGATCCTAAGCAACATGGTGCAGAATTTTCATTCTCTACAGAATACTGGCCCGTTCCTGATCATGTGTTTGACGCTATTCCATTTTTTCATGGATTGCATGCACCGCTGGTGTTTGTAGGTATAATGACGTTTATTCTAATCATGAGTTCTGTAACTATGGTATTGGCTGTAGAAGCTGGTCACCGTATGGATCAGAAAGATGTTGAAAAATGGATGTTGTGGACTATTCTGGGTGGATTTACCTTTCTGGGATGCCAGGCTTGGGAATGGACTCACTTCATTACAGGTACAGAAGGACATGGTACATTGATGAAAGTTTTTTCAGATGGCAAATGGATTACAAAAGAAGTGGTTGGTGCTAATCTGGTAGAAAACCAATATGGACCTCCATTGTTTGCTGACCTGTTCTTCTTCATTACAGGTTTCCATGGTACACACGTATTTAGTGGTGTTATTCTGAACATCCTTATTTTCTATAACACAACCATGGGTGTATACGATCGTCGTGGACATTATGAAATGGTAGAGAAAGTAGGTTTGTACTGGCACTTTGTAGACCTCGTATGGGTATTCGTGTTTACCTTCTTCTATCTGGTATAATTTTTAGATTTTATCCACTTTCCTGTCAATAATTGTACATCTTATTTGTAGGGAAGATTTAAGTAATTACTAATATTTTATAGAAACGATATATATGGCAACAGAAGCTTTAGATACACCACACCGCGAAATTCCAAAAGCACAGACGCAGGCTATCTGGCGTACATTCTGGATTTTGCTGGGAATCACTGTTTTGGAATTCGCTATTGCATTTATGGTTCCTACACATTGGCATACTTTCAAAGTAGCCGTGTTCGTAGCTTTAACGATTGTAAAGGCATTCTTTATAGTATCAGAATTTATGCACTTGAAAGGGGAAGTGAAGATGTTGATCTGGTCTATTCTGATTCCTTTGATTTTCGTAGTTTGGTTATTGGTCGCATTGCTGGTAGAAGGAAGTTCTATCTTTGAACTGCGATTCTTTCAATAAGAATATACGTTTTTAGATTTTTCGGAAACTCTGTTTAATGAAATAGAGTTTGTAACTTAGCAGCAGTATAAAAATTTATCCTTTATACTGTTTCTATCCGATAAAATCACCCGAATATCTTTAGAATGAAAAATCTTAAACAAGCCGGTATATTGCTGATCCTTTTGGCATTACCGGCTTTATTATTTCTGTTTCTACGCAACTCCGGTAAGAACCATTACTCCATTGGCCGGTATTATCCTGTTATTGACTCAGCTAGTGGACAAGTTAAAGTAGGAAAGCAAATTGTGAAAGGAAAAGAGATTGCAGATACCTTATTTCATACTGTACCCGACTTTAAGCTAACCAATCAGGACGGTAAGCAGGTAAAAGGAGCCTCGCTAAAAGGAAAAGTTGTTGTCGCCGATTTTTTCTTTACACGTTGTCCGGGAATATGTAAAAAGATGTCATCCCAGATGACCCGTGTACAGGAACGTTTTCTGAATAATCCGGAAATACAGATTGTTTCTTTTTCTGTCGATCCCGAGAATGATACAGTACCCGCCTTGCGAAACTATGCAGATATGTACGATATCAAAACAGATAAGTGGCAATTGCTGACTGGGGATAAGCCTCAGATTTATCATTTGGCTAAATATGGTTATTTTGTCACTGCTAAAGAAAATGATCCGACAGCACAGAATCTGGAGGACCAGTTTGTTCATACAGATAAGTTTGTATTGATTGATAAAGGAGGCGTGATTCGTGGATACTACAATGGAACAAATCGAAAAGATGTAGACCGTCTGATTACAGAAATAGATATTCTATTACAGGAATACGAACAATAATTCTAAATCTGACTGCCATAAAGTTATTCTGACATAGATTATTATTTTATATTTAACTACTGGTTTTTGAGATAATGAGCACAATCACACATCAACAGCAAAAATCCTATCAGAAACTGATCAACATACTTTCTATTGCTATTCCTGTAGCAGTAGCGGTGTTGCTGGGTATCCGTCAGCGAATTGATCTGGGACTATGGACAAAAACATTACCGCATATCAATGGGGTCATTAATTCAATAACTTCAATAGCACTGATTATTGGATTGATTGCTATTAAGCAAAAAAACATTGGTCTTCACCGTATTATCATGTTAATTGCCTTTATACTTGGATCAGTATTTCTGGTTAGTTATGTATTATACCATATCTCAAATGCATCTACGCCATTTGGTGGAGAAGGTTGGGTACGATCTGTATACTTCTTTTTATTGATAAGTCACATTGTTTTATCAATTGTTGTGGTACGATTTGTACTATTAGCGGTCTATTATGCGTTAAGTAATCAGATAGATCGTCACAAAAAAATTGTGAAGTGGGCATATCCTATCTGGCTATATGTATCAGTAACAGGAGTAATTGTTTATCTGATGATTAGTCCATATTATAGTTAATATTTGTGGGCTACCTTAATTTTCCCATTTAGAATTAAAAGAAACAGTATGAAAAAAAGTGCAATAATCTGGATTGCTGCAATGCTTCTATTGATTGGCTTTTCTACCCCAGATGTGCAGGCGCAATGCGCTATGTGTCGTGCTTCTGTTGAATCAAATCTAAGTAGTGGTGAGTCAACACTTGGGTCTGGATTAAACAAAGGCATTCTGTTTTTGCTGGCTATGCCTTATCTGGCTATCAGTATTGTTGCGTATTTATGGTATCGTACCAGTACCCGGGAAAGGGGAAAACGATTATATGTAGCTAATATTCTTAAAGAGAAATTAAACTTAGGATAGAGTATACTTATTTCGGAGAATGAAAATGTCAGGCAGCAAACCTGACATTTTTTGTTTGTATTTTTACATTCTAACTTGTAAATGCATGAATACCCAAGAAGGTAATTTATTGTTTCCTGTATTTCTCAAACTGGAAGAAATGCAATTGTTGATAGTTGGAGGAGGAAATGTAGGATTAGAAAAGCTATCAGCTGTAGTGAAAAATAGTCCGGCAACACCTGTTACTATGGTTGCAACCTGGTTTGCAGAAGAAACCAGAGAGCTTGCATCAGCATACGCAAATGTTATAATACTTGAAAAAAGCTTTGAACCTGAAGATCTGGATGGGAAAGATCTGGTCATTGCTGCTACTGGAATCAGAGAGATGAGTGAACAAATAAGGACAGAAGCACATAAACGTAAAATACTGGTAAATATAGCTGATACTCCTGATCTATGCGATTTTTATCTTGGATCTATTGTCACAAAGGGTGATTTGAAAATAGCGATATCGACAAATGGTAAGTCTCCCACACTGGCTAAACGTATCAGAGAATATTTAGAGGAAGCGTTGCCAGATACCACCCAACAGTTACTGGATAATCTGCAAAAGATCAGAATGCAGATTAATGGCGACTTCCAGGCCAAACTCCAGGCATTAAACGAATTAACAGAAAAGGTATTCAAAAAATAAGTCATTACACAATTGAATAATAGTCGGCATAGCTAGCACCAAGTATATACAGGATGGTAAATCGTAGTATTACAAGTCAATGTAATAGGTATTTATGCTTATGGAAAGAGTTAGGCTTATGTCTGAGATAATGTGTAATACATTGGTTATCAGAATAGGTTTTATAGGCCCCTAAGAGGTGTAAAGCAAAAATAACGGTCTGGAATAGCAGAAATTATTCAGAAAATAACTATACTTAGTACAATATTGAGTGTAAATACTTGTCTGAGAGTAACCTGGTTTTGTTGGAAAGTACTTATTCAAGATAAACTTTTAATAAAGTAAGCATGGCACTTTTTTTTAGTCATTTTATGGTTGAAAGCAGTATTTTTCTCAAAAAGGCGTATTAAATTTAGGTGTTTTCTGATGAAGTAGTATATTTTTTGGGGAAAACGGGTTCATTTTGAAAGGCTAATTTAGGTAAGAGGTGAGTCATACACTACTGGATAAAAATATTTATCGGAAGTTTACTCGACTGTACATCATTGCGCTGACCATAGTGGCATTTTTATCCATATTGGGTCAGGTGTTGGTACAGATAATGATTCACAACCAATCCAATGATTCATGGATTATTAATTATGCTGGTAGGCAGCGATTTCAGAGCCAGGCTATTGCAAAGATAACAGTAATATTGGCTGACAGAGGGAACCAGGTAGATACAGCTTTTTATCGGGGCGAGTTACGCAACTGGATTCGTTCATGGTCTAAATACCATCATG
Organism: Xanthocytophaga agilis; assembly: GCF_030068605.1. NCBI lineage: Bacteria > Pseudomonadati > Bacteroidota > Cytophagia > Cytophagales > Rhodocytophagaceae > Xanthocytophaga > Xanthocytophaga agilis. Next base: position 444,350 of record NZ_JASJOU010000002.1, on the reverse strand, counting down.
AACTGAAAAGTGGGAAGTTGACAGACTTGAATGTATTTGTTAAGAATAGCAGAGAGATAGAACGGATGTTTCAGGACATAGATCCGGATTTTGAAGCTGTTCGTCGTAGTGCCAGAAATGTTCAGCATGAACTAATGTATCCGGGACCTGCATCAAAAGCACGGATTGATAACGATATAGCATTTCTTCTCTCACATGAAAGATTGTTTCTTCAGAAGATGGAGAAGATTGTGGCTCAATATGGAGAAGAGGCTAAAGCCAAAATAGATCATCTGAGAAGCATTGAGATAAGCCTTCTGATCATAACATTAGTAGTTCTGTTGCTGGAGGCTTTGTTTGTATTCCGTCCTGCTGTCTATAAACTGCGTCAGACCATTCTGGCATTGATAGATGCTGAATACCATACACGTGAGATGAACGAGGAATTGAAGTCGCTTAATCAGTCACTGGAAGAGACTCGTGAGGAACTTATTGCGGCTACTCAGTTAAAATATACAAGAGAAATCGAAGAGCAGCGTATGCGTACTGCCTATGTAATACAGGGGCAGGAAGAGGAACGGAAACGTCTTGCCCGCGATTTACACGATGATTTGGGCCAAATGTTAACTGCATTGAAACTTGGGATAGAAAATCTGGATGGTGGTGCTGAATGGACGCCTAAGGGGCGGAAAAGATTGGATGATATTAAGCAGTTGATAGCTCAGACAATCAATGAAGTACGGATGGTTTCATTTAATCTGATGCCCTCTGTATTAAATGATTTTGGAATTGTATCTGCCTTGCGACTGCTGACTTCACAGGTAGATGCTTCTTCTTCCTCGGTTCAGGTACTTTTCCATTCAAATCTAACCGAAGAGCGATTTTCGAAAGATGTGGAAATAAGTTTATACCGGATTGCACAGGAATCTCTCAATAATGCGATTAAATATGCAGAGGCAGACAGTATCAGAGTGGAACTGTTGTTAAAACGGAAAATGCTTTACCTGAATATTATAGATGATGGAAAAGGATTTAACTATTCAGAGTTTCAACAAAAAGCACCAAAAGATAGAGCCTACCATGGATTGATGCATATGAAGGAAAGAGCCAGATTAATTAATGGCGAACTAACGATTTCATCAACTATAGATGAAGGCACTCAGATACATGTAATTGTGCCTTTGCCCAATGCTAAGAAATAATGTACAACGTAAACTCTCTATTCAACAAACTACCCGATAATGAAAAAAATCAGAGTTGTATTGGCTGACGACCATACTATTGTTAGAAATGGGATTCGTTCCATTCTGGAAGAATTTGAGGAAATTGAAATTGCAGGAGAAGCCTCAAATGGAGCAGAAGCTGTAGAAAAGGTGAAAAGTTTGTCGCCCGATATATTAATGGTAGATATTGCAATGCCTTTGTTAAATGGAATTCAGGTTACTCAGGAGATCAGTCAGTTGGGCTTATCCACCCGTTGCCTAATCCTCTCGATGCATAATAATGAGGATTACATTATGAAATCTATTGAAGCCGGTGCAGGTGGCTATTTGCTAAAAGATACAACACGTGAAGAAATGCTGCACGCTTTGCTGACAGTGAATCAGGGGGAAAAATACTTTAGTCAGTCGGTTTCCAATATCATTGTGAACGCCTACCTGCATAAAGTAAAACAACCTGATAATGTAAAAGATAAGCGGACCAAGCCCTCAAAGAAGGAGAAAGTAGTGCTCAAATATATTGTAGATGGACTTAACAGCCGGGAGATTGCAGAGAAATTAAATCTGAGTGTACGCACTGTAGACAATCATAGAGCCAGCATGATGAGACGGCTGGGAGTTAAAAATGCAGTAGAGCTGGTACGTGTTGCAATGGAACAAAAACTGATCTAAGTATATACCGACACATACTTACAAATAATGTATATCTCCTGTAAGTTTCCTGACAGGAGATATATGTTTTTACTTGCACCTATAAAGGTGTCCCCGTAATATAGCTTTCCAGAGAAGATATTCTTGCTTTTTGCTCTCTGATGATCGCATCTAAAATATCTGTAATGGAAATCACACCTACTACAGTATCTTCCTGAACAACGGGTAAATGTCTGAAATGTCCCTCTGACATCAGTTTCATACAATACTCAATTTTATCCTGAGGCGTAACTGTAATGACTTTTTTAGTCATTACTTCAAAAATGTACGTTTGCTGAGAAGCGCGTCCCTGCAGGATACCTTTACGTGCATAATCTCTTTCTGAGAAGATCCCAACCAGATGATCATCATCAATTACCAACACGGCTCCAATATTCTTCTCGTTCATCATCACCAATGCATCATATACATTGGACATAGAACGTACTGACCAAACCGTGTCAATCGACTTGTAATTCAAAAGCTGTTGTACCATCATACACTTTAAGGAGTTTAAAGGTGTGAAAAAATATATTAGAGGAAGTTTTTGAGTCTGTTGTATGGGTAGCGAGGATAAATATACTAATAAAAAGGGAAAAAACAGGATTTAAGCCGAAAAAATAATTGGATGGGAAAATAAAAAATGACGAGAGCTAGTTAGCTACTCGTCTGATTGCCAGGAAGCGAGCTTTATAATAGGTATTAGCCATAGTATCCATACGTACACCTTTGCTTGTAGTGGCATGGACCCAGGCAAGTTTTTCTCCTTTCTTGGAAACAACAATACCCACATGTCCTACTGTGGAGGTATAAGGATCAGATCCTGTAAAGAATATAAGATCACCAGGTTGTGCTTCCTCCATATATACCTGACTGCCAATAGAACCCTGTTCGCTGGAGAAATAGGGAAGATAGATACCAAATTGTTTGTAGACATAAAAGGTAAAACCAGAGCAATCAAATCCTGAGGGTTCTTTTCCTTCAGCGATATAAGGCACTCCAATAAAACTTTTGGCAAGTTTTGTTAATTCATCTGCGTTGTAATTATAGGGAACAATGTCACTACCACTATAATCATACACCTGATTATAGTGGTATTTATCACTGTTTTGGGCTATTCCTGACATAAGTGTAAAGAATAGAATGTGAGAGAGTAATAGGCTTTGTAGCGTTTTCATAATGAGGTAGTTATATTGATAGAGTAAGATTATTGAAATCATAGACGAATATCAATAGAACAAAAGTTATAGGCAATCAGAACCGGATTGGGTGAGAGAAAGGATGCTCCAGTTGTAAGAAAGGGTTGTTAAAATGAAAACGTACAGAGGGTATAGTTTTAGTATGTATAACAGTGAAATATGCTTTTGGAACTTTATACACAAAAAAAGTATTATGCTAGAGTAGTGCTTGAAAATACGTAGTTTTAAGCAAAGAAATTAATATCTTACAAAATCTATCTAATTTTACTTATCATGGGAAAAGCAATCGAAATTAACGATTCTAACTTTGATCAGATCATTGCTGGTGATCAACCTGTAATGATAGACTTCTGGGCTGACTGGTGTGGTCCTTGTAAAATAATAGCACCTGCTGTAGAAGAGCTGGCAGCAGATTTCGAAGGAAAAGCTATCGTTGGTAAACTGGACGTGCAGAATAACTCTCAGATCCCTCATCGTTTCGGAATTCGTAACATCCCAACGCTATTGATCTTTAAAAATGGTCAAGTGATAGACAAGCAGGTTGGTGTTGCTCCCAAGGCAATCTTAGCTCAGAAACTTAACGCAGCAATGGAAGAAAGCGTAAAATAAGCCGACTTCTATTTGATTCATAACCTGAACCCTCAGTTGCTTTGCAATTGAGGGTTTTCTTTTATAGGCCACTCTTAGCAGGCAATACTGTCAGATAACCATATCAGAGTTCTGATGCTTATATAAGATTACCAGAACCCTGATAATTACTGAATACCATCAAACTTCTGATATTTATGGAAAATGAACGGAGTTTAAGTATTTCTCAACATTGACCTAAACTCCGTTCATCTGTGAAAGTGAACATAGTTTAGGTCAAATCCAGAAGTGACCATTATTCGAATAACTTTTCAGAGTGATCGGTATTCTGTTCAAATCTTTTTTGACAGGAAATGATTTGTAGAGGATGAAAAATAAAAATCTGATCGGAATTCTAGTCATGAAAGCCGGCCAACTACAATTCTGATCAGAAAAAAGAAGCTACTTAGTTAGGTCAAGCTATCAGTATCCAAATTTTATGGCCAAAGATGATAAGCCCTGTGATAGCCGCTCCTATGGCAATAAATAAAACGGCTCCTGCTGCAATATCTTTAATGGCCCCTGCTTTGGGATGGAAATCTGGAGAAATAAAATCTACAATTTTTTCTATTGCACTATTGAAGGCTTCTGCTGACCACACAAGTACTATCTGAGTAATGATAATGGTCCACTCAATGTAGTTAAGTTTGAGTAGCATTCCTACGATAATGGATGCCAATGAGGCAAGTAGATGAATACGGGTATTGTTTTCATATTGGATCACAAAGCCAATACCCCGTATCGCAAACCGGAAACTTCGAAATGTTTTTTGCAGACTCTTTATTGCACTACGAAGCAGATTCATGTTTGGCTAGTTGAATGAAACTTAAAAAAACAAAGTAAAACAATACCATCACCAGTGCAAATGCTACCGATAACTTAAGTGCGGCTGGATTAAACGCCTGCCTAAGTATATCCATGAATAGATGATGTGGTTGTAGAAACAAATCCCAGCTATTCCAGCGACTGAAACGGCCCAGGTATATGCCAAAGCCACTTAATCCAAGAGAACCTAGAATCAGCGTCCAGCCAAACGATGGACCAAATAACCGATTAACAAGCTTATGTGCCAGTAACATGGAATAAAGGCCTGTATACATACCTACAGAGGCAAATGAGAATACCATAAGGCAATCATACCAAAGCGTATACCCTTTCCGATAACGTAAATGCATCAAATCTGTTATAATATAAGGAGCATTGGGGAGAAACAAGAGCCAGAAAGCTAAACCTACTGCTATCACTACATACTTGTTCACGTACACGGGTTCGTAATTCTGGATGAATAACATAATCAGTAACGGAACCCAGGCAAGAAATAGATTCCAGGCCATAAAGCTGTATTGAAGAGACTCTGAGGAGATTAATCTCCAGACTAACATAAGACAACAGATGCCTGATAATAATAATAGGAAGTGAATAGGTTTCTGAATGAGTGATAGTTTCATGGTTGTGAGGATTTTAGCTTTAAACCGGTTAAATGAAATAGTTTTGTTTGGACCAACAACAGTGTATTCATTAATTGTCAAAAATACAAAAAGTAAATATCTTAAAAGTACTTTGAGATGCAAAGTATATAATATTTTCTGTTTATAGAAAATATATCAGATGTTTCTCTGTAAAATCGGTGTTGGTAAATTCTTATTTATTGCGTAGAATTACCACCTCCTTTCATCCTATAGAGATACAAGCTGATTATAACTACAAGCAGTAGACATACAGTTATAGGGTATAATGTGATTATGGTAGAGGAGTATAGACTATACACTAGCCCACCGATTATCTATGAAAGTATTAATTATTCGTTTTTCTGCTATTGGTGATATTGTCCTGGCATCTCCTGCCATTCGGTGTCTGCGGAAAAGTTTTCCTGATGCAGAAATCCATTTTCTTACCAAGAAATCATTCAAAGCAGTTACTGAAGCCAATCCATATGTAAATCGTTTTTACTATTACGATAAAAGTGTCAGAGAGTTACTTCCTGAATTGAAACAAGCCAGTTTTGATTACATTATAGATCTTCAGAACAATGGGCGATCTTTACGAATCAAAAAAGCTTTACCTGCCAAAGCCTATACTATCAACAAGCTTAATATCCAGAAATTCCTGTTAACTACGTTCCGGCTCGATTTTATGCCGAAACGACATATTACCCAGCGAAGTCTGGATGTGATTCGTGAAATCGGGGCAGAAGATGATGGTCTGGGACTCGATTATTTTGTCCCGATAGCAGATGAGGTAAATTGGACTACATTGCCAGTAACACATCAGCAAGGCTATGTGGCAATCGTCATTGGTGCTTCTTATCCTACTAAAAAGATGCCTGTACATAAACTAAAAGAGTTGTGTACCAAACTTCCTTTTCCTGTTGTCTTGTTAGGAGGGAAAGAAGAGAGTAAAGAAGGTGAACAGATTGCATCTGTAGATTCAGCAAAAGTTTTTAATGGATGTGGCAAGTTTAATCTGAATCAGTCGGCAGATATGGTACGCAAGTCTACACTGGTTATCTCACATGATACCGGTTTACAATACGTAGCCAGTGCATTTCAGAAACCGACATTAGCTATCTGGGGCAGTACTTCGCCTAAACTGGATGTGGAGCCTTATTATGGAAGTTCCTTTCAGAATACAGGTCAGTTGCCTATGTATGAAAATATACAGGTGCCAGGGCTCAAATGCCAGCCTTGTAGTAAATATGGTAACAGGAGATGTCCTTTGGGACATTTTAACTGTATGGAAAAACAGGATATAGATCTGATTGTGGCTAAAGTACAAGCAAAGATATCTGACTTACAGGTTGTCTTACCTAAATATAAGACAGAAGTTAGCTAAAATACTATATATCCCGCACAAAGTTGAAGAAGATTCCTTTGTCTCCCAGTCGGTTTACAGCATAGTTAAAGCGGATCACTACGTTGTAAAATGTAACAATATCAATTCCTGCACCTGTGCTGTAAATCAGTTTGTTAGCCAGAAGGCCATTGCCAGGATTATGAGTAGGGTCTACTACATACCCAAAATCACCAAATGTAGTCAGGTAAAGACTAATTGGAATTGTTGAAAACTGTTGTATCCGGAATCCTGGAATACTAACCTCAGTTGATAACAATTCACGTTTGAAGGTGAACTTGGCAAATCCAAAATGTTGACCATCCACAATATATCGTTCATATCCCCGCAGATATTCAAATCCAAAACCCAGTGCTCTATATTGAGCATATGGTTGTAGGGAAGGGTAGGAGGTCATACCCTGAATATTCATATTCCAGAAGAACTTTTTTCCCAGAGGGCGATAAAGTGCAAAGTTTACCCGTAAAGATGTTTTATCAAAATTATCAGCAGGTAACAAGCCTGCACGTGTAAGTTCAAACTCTAAGTAGTGGCCACGCAGAGGATAGGCTACCAGATCACGTCGGTCATTAACAAACTCATAGGTTAACTGAAAGTAATGCTGACGCGTTTGTCCATGCAGAAAATAATCAGGATTGAGCTTGGCTATGGAGTCAGAAATAGTATTGTAGTGGAAGCGTCCTTCTATGCTATGTTGATTATAGAACTGAGGGCGTCTTGAGAAACGGACAGATGTGAAAAAGCGTTCCCGCATAACTTCATTGGTATTGAGGAACTCCAGCTTATTTCCTTCCGTCTGATAAGCCATATTCTTGTTTGTCGCATAGCTTACCAGAAAACCTAAACCATTTTTACGGGCTTTATCCAGATTACGGATTGTATAGGCCAGATCAAAACGTTTGGTAAATCCAAATTGTGCTACTGCACGGAGCTCTTCTCCATTGCCAAATACATTTTTGTGTGCTATTCTGAGTCCATAGTTCAGGCGTCGGAGATCTCGACCCCTTTCACTCCACCACTCGTTAAAGTTACGATCTCCCAGCTCCAGAATCACCATGGGAAATATATACCATCGTTCGGCTACCTGAATAACCAGATCAATGTTGCCAAATTCATTAGGCTGCAACAATAGCTCAACACTATTAAAAAGATTAGTGTTGAATATCTTATTTTTATTTCGCTTGAGAACAAGATCAATCTGAGAACCTGGCAGTGTATCTCCTGGAGCAATATCTAGTTCCCGCATAATAACCGCCGCATTGGTTTTTTTATTTCCTTCTATATGAATAGTATGTATAACCAGAAATGGTTCATCAGGAATAGAAGTGGCGGGCAGCGCCTGCGTACTGCAGGACGAGAGACTTAACCATAAGCTAAACAAATATACCAACATTGGCTACCCTGTAGTTAAAACTTTTTCTTTTAGTATGAATGATTCAAATCAGCCTGGCAGATTTATGGGCACATAATTTACACAAAAAAAGGCAAGGCTGATGGTTGATTGTGCAATTATTTTAATTGTATGTCTTGAAAACAACAAGATCTATTTTTAACCGTAATTTTTTTCTGATCGACCGACATCTTAAATTGCTGAACTGCAGAACTTATTAGAAAGATGGTCAGTTATGGAGAGGAGTGCGTATTGTGAAAAGTTCGCTCAGATAACGTATGAAATATATTTTTATTGTATTGATTCGGTTTTACCAGTATGGAATCAGTCCATATTTTCCCAGTAGTTGTCGGTTTACTCCTTCCTGCTCCCACTATGGTATTGACGCTATCCGAAAGCATGGGGCTATTAAAGGCGGATGGCTCACTTTACGACGTATTTCCCGCTGCCATCCATGGGGTGGACATGGCTACGATCCAGTACCATAAATAGATATAACAATAAAATAAAGAGGTCGCTAATGTATAGTATACAGCGACCTCTCTATTTTTTAAGCTCTTTTGGAAACTGTATCTGTATTCAGTTTTGAGCTGTTACGTAAGGCAATGATGATGATAATAATTCCTGCTAAAATTGCCGGAATACTTAGCCATTGTCCCATATACAGCGGCATTTCCCGTTCAAAGTCCACCTGAGGCTCTTTCAGTGTTTCATAAAAGAACCGTAATCCGAAACATACAACCAGAAACAGTCCGAGCAAAAGTCCCTGCGGTGTTTGGGCTTTGTACCGATTCCATATCAGGAATAACATAAGACACAATAATAGGCAAGAGAATGATTCGTACAACTGAGCCGGATGGCGAGGAACACCATACACATTGACCGCAGCTACTGTTTCTCCATCTTCATTGGACACAGTATGTGTAAATGGTCGGGATAATTCCCAACTGAAGTGTTCTCTTACTTCAGGACTTTGTCCCAGAGCAGATGGAATATCCCGTTTGGCAAAGCTATTTATGTCAGTATTTGCAAATTCTTTCTCCAGATAAGCCTTTACTTTTAAAGGGGCATAAATCTGACCATTTACTGTAGTATCTTTTCTGGATTCATCTTTTTGTGTTCTAACTTTTAGTACTTGGTCAGGATAAGGTGTCATAATAGCACTGCGAGCCGGGCCAGCAAACACAAATCCCCAGGACGCATCAGTAGGCTTTCCTATGATCTCGGAGTTCATCAGATTACCCAGGCGAATCAGACAGCCACATAGGGCCACAATGATTACAATTCGGTCTGCTACCCATAGATAAGTTTGTCCAGAGTTCTTTTTCTTACGAACGTATAACCAGAATGTAAATAGGATAGCAATGGCTGCTCCATGACTGGCTAAGCCTCCATGCCAGATTTTGAAAATTTCCAGAATATGGTCGAAGTCCTTAAAGTATTCCTGAGGCTCATAAAATAACACGTGTCCGAGACGTGCGCCTATTACAGTGGCAAGAACCATGTAAACAGTTAGTGTTTCAACATCCTGAGCAGGCTTGCCTTCTTTTTTGAAAATATGAAAAAGGATTTGCTGACCAATCAGAAAACCCAGGGCAAAGAATAAACCATACCAGCGTGGCTCAAGTAATATATCAAAAACTTTAGCACGAAAAATTTCGGGTGAAACGTCCCAGACAATAAATGAAAGCATAGTAAAATGTGCTGAAAACAGGATAAAAAAAGGATAGGCCAAAGAATGCTTCAGAGATATCTTTAGTACCTATCAGATATAGACAAATTTAGAATAACGCAAAGATAGTTTTTTTTATGAAGCAGGAAAGGTGCTTCGTGTTACCGAAACATGAACAAAATCTCAATCAGTGAATAGACCAAGCCCTATTATCCTGATGGATAAAACAAAAGGGTAAAGAAGCATTACAATGGTTGAGCCATTCATACCTTCTTTACCCTTTTGTTTTATAAGAAACAGATTATTTTACTTCTTCGTAATCAATATCAATGTAATCACCACTTTGCGAACTCCGTTTATTTCTCTGGCTAGTCTGGCTTCTTTCGTAATCAACGCTGATATCTCCCTCGTTGCGACGAGATTGCTTGCGCTGATTTTGTTCTTGGTGACGCATCTGTTTTTCAACAGCACGCATACCTAACATCCAGAATAGGCTACGAAACAGAAATCCTCCAATACGTGAAAGTACGAAGATAATAACGAATGATATAAGCAGAAATTTAAACAAAGCTGTCTGACGTTTTCTTATATTGACGAATAAAACCAGAAATTATTGTTTTCTGAATATGAATTTACAGGGAGGTAAGAACTTCCTGATCAAAGTCTTACCTTCTGTTTATCATTGATCCAGCTCTGTTAACGGCTCAGATACAGATTTCGTTCCGAATACACTTTCTGAAAGAAGTCATCATCCAAGTCATCAATAAAATAGATTGCCTCTCCTGTAGATTTCATTTCAGGTCCAAGTTCCTTGTTTACATTCGGAAACTTATTGAAGGAGAATACAGGGAGCTTTATGGCATATCCTTGTCTGCGTGGATTGAATTCAAAATCTTTCACTTTCTTCTCGCCAAGCATAACCTTGGTAGCATAGTTTACATATGGTTCATCATAGGCTTTGCAGATGAATGGAACCGTACGAGATGCCCGTGGGTTAGCTTCAATGATATATACTTTCTCATCTTTGATAGCAAACTGAATGTTAATCAGACCCACCGTATTGAGAGCTAATGCAATCTGTTTGGTGTATTTTTCGATCTGTAGAATCTCCAGTGCTCCCAGGTTAAATGGAGGTAATACCGCATTGGAATCCCCTGAGTGAATACCTGCAGGCTCGATATGCTCCATAATACCAATAATATACACATCTTCTCCATCACAGATTGCATCTGCTTCGGCTTCGATGGCATTTTCCAGGAAGTGATCCAGCAAAACTTTGTTATCTGGCATATCCTTAAAGATATCTACCACGTGGTTAGCCAGTTCTGTTTCGTTGATTACAATCTTCATACCTTGTCCACCCAGTACATAGCTTGGACGCACCAGCAATGGGAAACCTAATTCACGGGATAGTTCCAGTGCCTCATCTGCATTCTGAACAGTTCCAAACTTAGGATAAGGTATATTGTTATCTTTCAACAAAGTAGAGAAGCTACCACGATCTTCAGCCAGATCCAGTGATTCAAAGCTGGTTCCGATGATTTTGATACCATAACGGTTCAGTTTTTCTGCCAGTTTCAGAGCTGTTTGTCCACCTAGCTGTACAATCACACCTTCTGGTTTCTCATGTTGAATGATATCATAGATGTGTTCCCAGAATACAGGTTCGAAATACAGTTTGTCTGCAATATCAAAATCTGTAGAAACCGTTTCCGGGTTACAGTTGATCATGATGGTCTCATAGCCACACTCTTTAGCTGCCAGAATGCCATGTACACACGAGTAGTCAAACTCGATACCTTGTCCGATACGGTTTGGTCCTGAACCCAGTACAATGATTTTCTTCTTATCAGATACTATAGATTCATTGTCTGGACCTTCGATAGTATTTCCTTCTGGTGCCAGTGCAAAGGTAGAGTAGTAGTAAGGCGTCTTCGCTTCAAACTCAGCTGCACAGGTATCTACACATTTATAGACACGTTTGATGCCCATATCAGTCCGTTTTGTGTACACTTCACTTTCATAACAATCCAGTAAGTGGGCAATCTGACGGTCTGCATAGCCTTTATTTTTAGCCTCAAACATCAGAGAAGCTGGAATAGTCTCCAGATCGTATTTCTGGATTTCTTTTTCCAGCATTACCATCTCTTCAATCTGATGTAGAAACCAAGGATCTATTTTTGTTAGCTTCTGTATGGTCTTGAAGGGAATACCTAGTTTGAATGCATCATAAATATGGAACAGACGGTTCCAGCTTGGATGCTCCAGACTGTATAACAATTGCTCCTGATTGGTCAGCTCCTTTCCATCTGCACCTAAACCGTTACGTTTGATTTCCAGTGACTGACATGCTTTCTGTAGTGCCTCCTGGAAGTTACGTCCTATACCCATCGCTTCACCTACTGATTTCATCTGTAAGCCCAGACTACGATCTGCACCTTTGAATTTGTCAAAGTTCCAGCGAGGTACTTTCACGATTACATAATCAATAGCAGGTTCAAAATAGGCAGAAGTTGTTTTAGTGATGGCGTTCTGTAACTCATCCAGGTTGTATCCAATTGCCAGTTTCGCTGCAATCTTGGCAATCGGATAGCCGGTTGCTTTAGATGCCAGTGCTGAAGAACGGGATACACGTGGGTTAATTTCAATGGCAATGATATCGTCGTTGACAGGGTTTACAGAGAACTGTACGTTACATCCTCCTGCAAATTTGCCAATACCATCCATCATCTTAATGGCCAGATCCCGCATTTTCTGATACAATGTATCAGGCAGGGTCATAGCTGGAGCCACCGTAATAGAGTCTCCGGTATGTACCCCCATCGGGTCAAAGTTCTCGATAGAACAGATGATAATAAAGTTTCCATTGTTATCACGTAGCAATTCCAGCTCATATTCCTTCCAGCCCATGATACTTTGTTCTACCAGTACTTCATGGATAGGAGAGGCGTGCAGACCAGCATTCAGAGCCGCATCAAATTTGGAAGCATCGTTTACGAATCCACCACCTGTACCTCCTAATGTATAGGATGGACGAATAACAAGTGGAAAGCCTATTTCCTGTGCAATCTCTTTTCCCTCCAGATAGGAACGTGCAGTACGACCTTTACACACGTTAACATCCAGTTCCATCATCTTCAGACGGAATTTCTCCCGGTCTTCCGTAGTTTCGATCGCTTTGATATCAACCCCAATGATTTTTACATCATACTTTTTCCAGATACCAGCTTTATCACAGTCAATTGCCAGGTTCAGAGCGGTTTGTCCACCCATAGTTGGCAATACGGCATCAATTTTGTGTTTTTCCAGAATTTCACGAATATACTTCTTCTCCAGCGGACGCAGGTATACATGATCTGCCGTCACCTTATCGGTCATAATTGTCGCCGGATTGGAGTTAATCAGCACCACTTCGATGCCTTCCTCGCGAAGCGAACGAGCCGCCTGCGAACCAGAATAATCAAATTCACATGCTTGTCCAATAATGATGGGACCAGAACCAATAATAAGAACGGATTTGATGGAATTGTCTTTGGGCATTTTGAACAGGTTGGAGGATAATTAAAAATCCCGCAAAGTTAATGCAAAAAAGAATAGATGATAAGAAGTTTTTTAAGAAAAAATAGTATATTTAACTAAATCAAACCGCTATGCCTTATGTGTGGACGTTATTCAATCATTCTGGAAGAAGAATCTCTTACCCGTGCCTTTCATGCACAACTATCACAGGACATTCCTCCACATTACAATGCTGCTCCCGGACAATCTCTGCCTGTAATTACGAATGAAAAGACTAGTCAGGTACAGTTGTTTCGCTGGGGATTTATTCCGCAATGGGCTAAGGAAGAAAATGTTGGCTACAAAATGATCAATGCACGCCTGGATGGAATCGAAGAAAAAACTTCCTTTAAAAAAGCATTTCAGTCGCAACACTGCCTGGTACTGGCTAATAGTTTTTTTGAATGGAAACAAAGCAGTTCGGGCAAAAATGGAAAAACGCCTTATCTGATTAAACCCAAAGATCAGAGCCTTTTTGCAATGGCTGGTATCTGGAACCGCTGGACTAACTATACCACCGGAGAAGAAATATCTTCGTTTGCTATTATTACCACAGAGGCCAATGAACTGATGGGATCTATTCATGAACGAATGCCAGTAATATTATCGTCCGAACAAGCTGCTGGCTGGATTAATTCGTCTTTATCTATCGACAAGCAAAAAGCATTGTTGACTCAGTATGACTCAGAACAGATGGAGGCCTATGAGGTAACGCGTGAGGTGAACAAAGCCTATAATGACTATCCTCAGTTGCTGGAACCACTAGGCGATTCCATCCGGATACAGACAGGATCTGTTTCCTGAGTCTGTAGGCCTATAAATTTTTTCGTCACCTTTTTCTTGTCAAAACCTCCCGGAGTTTCGGGCAAAAGCCGTAACTTTGGGACATGGATCAGTTTATTGTTTCGGCACGGAAATACCGCCCCTCTACTTTTGATACCGTTGTAGGACAATCTCATATTACTACTACCCTTAAAAATGCAATCCGACAGCAACAGCTGGCGCAGGCCTTTCTGTTTTGCGGACCCAGAGGGGTAGGGAAGACTACCTGTGCCCGTATTCTTGCTAAAACTATTAACTGTCAGAATCTGACTCCGGAAACAGAACCTTGTAATGAATGTGATTCGTGCCGGAGTTTTAATGCCAGTGCTTCTTTTAATATTCATGAGCTGGATGCAGCGTCCAACAACTCAGTTGACGATATTCGTAATCTGGTAGATCAGGTACGATATCCTCCGCAATCAGGTAAATACAAGATCTATATTATAGATGAGGTGCATATGCTTTCCAATGCAGCGTTTAATGCCTTTTTGAAAACACTGGAAGAGCCACCTAGTTATGCAATCTTTATTCTGGCCACAACCGAGAAACACAAGATTATTCCTACTATTCTGTCCCGTTGTCAGATTTTTGACTTCAACCGGATTGGAGTAAATGATATTGCTTCCCATCTGGGAAATATTGCCGGAAAAGAAAGCATCCGGGCTGAAGAAGAAGCCTTGCAACTGATTGCTCAGAAGGCAGATGGGGGATTACGGGATGCGCTTTCTATGTTCGACCTGATTACCACCTTTTCTACAGACCGGAGCATCTCCTATAAGAATACCATTGACAACCTGCACATTCTGGATTATGATTACTATTTCCGGATGACAGAGTCTTTGCTCAATGAAAGTATCCCACAGGCATTGCTGATATTTAATGAAATTCTTCAGAAAGGATTTGATGGGCATCAGTTTATGGTAGGTTTGTGTGAGCATTTGCGCAACTTGCTGGTGTGTAAAGACCCAGCTACAGTTACGTTGCTACAGGTGGCTGGAAATGTGCAGAAAAAGTATCTGGCACAATCCGGACAGGCATCTGTGTCGTTCCTGCTTTCTGCTTTGAATCAGGGTAATCAGTGTGATCTGAATTACAAAACCAGTAAGAACCAACGTCTGCTGGTAGAGTTAACGCTGATGAAAATGGCTCATATCCCATCCGCAATAGATATGACCAGAGCAGTACAAAACGGCAGTGCCGACTTAAAAAAAAAACTTGATACAGTAGAGAACCCTCCCAAAACAGAGCAAAAAAGCCCATTGGCAGGTGGAAATCAGCCTCCTGTCAATGGATCTACTTCCCATGGAACGGTCTCTGATATAAAAACAACTCCATCGATTACCCCTAACACTACCATACCCACACAGTCTGTGGGAACAACTCCTGTCAGCAACCAACCTAACCCTAACCGTACCAATCCGGCATTAAAAACGCATAAGCTTACTCCTAGCATTAGTCTATCCAATCTGTCTGATACATCTGAGAAAAAAGCGGATGATACAGAAACAGTAATAAACTATGGTAATGAACCGTTTACGCCTGATCAATTACTACGACAGTGGCAAGCCTTTGCCAAAACCCGTAGCTATCCAACTGAATTGCTGATTCTGAACCGGGGATATGAGTTTCAGAATGGCACCATTATGCTAAAACTGGAAAACCAGATACAGCTTACTCAACTGAATGAATTTCGATACGAATTGCTGGAGTTTTTGCGTAAGAGATTACGAAACAGTACGATACAGATTCAGGGCGAGATTGTAGAACAGGGAAAAAAACGGATGGTCTATACCAACCGTGAAAAGTTTGATTACCTGGCCGAAAAGTATCCGGTATTGAATGACTTAAAAAGCCAACTGGGATTGGATATGGATGTATAAAAGTTCTCATTCTCTATAGGTGTATACATCTGAAAGTTACTAATTCTGATTTTCTTCTGGACGAAATACTATTCCATTGGCTTTCACTTCTATAAAGAAGAGAAAGGTCTTTTGGATTGGACTATCTATGCTGAAAAAATAGGGTGTTTTGCCCATTTTTACTTGTCTGCCATTTTGCATTATATCGTTATGTGTATTGTATTATTTGGATAAGTTAAGTATTGGTAAAATTATATTTGGGATTTGCGGATAAGGTTTTGTTATTTTATGCCCTTACTTATTTCATACTTCCATAATCAATCCTTTCCAAGTAAAATGTGTATTAAATATAGATGGTTGGCTGCCTTATGTGTCCTGGTGTCAACCTATCTTCAGGCTCAGAACGCCTATGAACTGAACAGTGGCTGGCAGTGTGTCAATGTTGCTAAGGTGAAGGAAGCTGGACAGGCTATTTCTGTTCCTTCCTATAAATTATCTGGCTGGATACCTGCTGTAGTGCCAGGTACTGTACTAACGACTCTTCTGGAGAACAAAAAGGTTCCTGATCCTTTTTATGGAATGAACAATGAAAAGATTCCGGATATCTTTGATACAGGCCGCGAATACTATACCTATTGGTTTGCCAAAGATTTTAAAGAAACTACCCCCAAAGGAGATGAACAGGTTTGGCTGCACTTTCGTGGGATAAATTATAGCTGTGATGTATACCTGAATGGCAAGAAACTGAATACTGCCACACACTATGGGATGTTTCTTCGTCAAACCTATAATATCACCAATGTTCTTTCTAAAGATGGCAATAACCGTCTGGCAGTGATTGTACACCCTCCTGATCCTGTAGGAAATGCCAAAACAGGTCAGGGCGGTGATGGTATGATTGCCAAAAATGTATCTCACCAGTATGTAGCTGGCTGGGACTGGATTCAACCCATCCGTGACCGAAATACGGGTATCTGGGACAAGGTGACTATTGAAAAAACAGGGATAGTGAATCTAAAGAATCCACATGTGGTAACGTTGGTACCTGGTGTCAGAAAGGCTGAAGGACCACAGCAACCTGCTACGATTAAAGTATCTGCTGAACTGGAGAATACAAGTACTAAGAAAGTTGAAGGTACACTACAATATACACTGGATGGACAAACTGTATCTCAAAAAGTGAGTCTGGAACCTCAAAAAACTACTGTCGTACAGTTGCCTGATTTTACACTACAGAACCCAAAGCTGTGGTGGCCTCATGGGTATGGAAAGCAACCTCTATATGATCTGAAAATGCAGTTTACTGTAGATGGTAAATCTGTATCTGATCAGGAAACGGTTTCCGTAGGGGTACGTGAAGTACAGACAGAATGGAATGCTGTTACCCGAAGCAAACAAGTGGCCGTAAACGGACAGAAAATCTTTATCAAAGGTGGAAACTGGATTATCTCGGATGCCATGCTGCGTTTTACAGATGCCCGCTATGATGCGGAAATCCGTTTTCACCGCGATATGAACCTGAATCTGATTCGTATCTGGGGTGGTGCATTGAGTGAACGACCTGAGTTTTATAAAGCTTGTGATAAGTATGGTATGCTGGTAATGCAGGATTTCTGGGTATCTGGTGACTGCAATGGCCGCTGGGTAGATCCTGTGAAAAAAGAAGATCAGTGGACTCGCCGCAAATATCCGGATGACCACAAACTGTTTTTACGTTCGGCTGAAGACCAGATCAAGATGATCCGTAACTATGCTTCACTGGCTATGTGGTGTGGAGGGAATGAAATCACTCCTCCAGAAGATATCCTGATTCCGTTGCGTGATTCTATTCTGCCTGAACTGGATGGCACACGCTGGTTTATAGACTATTCCAATTCCGATGATATGTCATATAATTTCCTGGGAGGCAATGGCGATGGACCTTATGGCATTCAGCCTATCAACCGTTTCTGGGAACATCGTACATTTCCGTTTAACTCAGAAGTTGGTTCGGTAGGAGTAGGAGATTATGAATCTCTGGAGCGGTTTATTCCGGCAGCCAATATGACGCCTCCTCACTACTCTACCAAAAAGATAGATCCGGTGTGGGATTATCATAAGTACATTGGCTATGATGAGTATCTGCAACCATATGGTGAACCTACAGAAGCCCGGGACTTTGCTAAAAAAGCTCAATTGGTAAATTACGACCAATACAGAGCACTGATGGAAGGTTTTAGCGCACATATGTGGGACTGGTATACTGGAACTATCATCTGGAAAACGCAGAACCCATGGACTGCTATGCGTGGACAGATGTATGATTATTACCTGGATGTAAATGCCTGTTTATACGGATTAAGAAGTGGTAGTGAGCCTTTGCACATAATGTATAATCCGGTGGATGGTATGGTAATGATCGTAAACAATACCTTCGAAACCAAAAGGGATCTGATGCTGACTATTAAGGCCTATACCATTAGTGGAAAAGATTCACTCATTACACAGGTTTTTAACGAGATTGGGCCAAGTACTGTAAGAAAGTATGTTCCAATACTGCCTACTATTAATGCATTGCGCAAAGAACAGGGAGTATTCCTGTCGTTGAAATTGCTGGATGTAAATAAGAAGGTCGTAAGCGATAATTTCTATTGGCTTCCAGATGCCAGTGGCAATTACTCAGGGCTAAATAAGATGGCAAAAGCTTCTGTACAGACTTCAGTAAAGGTGCTTGAAAAAGGAAAAATCGAACTGAAGATCAGCAATCCGGCAGGAGGAGCAGTAGCCTTCTTTAACCGCGTTGCCTTGGTAGATCCTAAAACTAAAAAACGTATTCTTCCTGTGTTCTTTAGTGATAATTATGTGTCTCTATTGCCAGGAGAAGAGAAAATAGTAGTAATGGAGTATACACCCGATAGCCAGTCTGCACAGCCACTTGTTTCGTTGTCGGGATGGAATGTAGAGGAGAAATTTATTCCTGTGAAATAAGAGAAAGAATAGTGTACTAAAAAGAAAGAGGTGCCTGACTATAGGTCCCTCTTTTTTATTAATTCTAACTTATGGGTCATCAACAAAAATAAACCAGAGCCTGTACTACTAAAAAGAGTATAGGCTCTGGTTTTTAAGACTTATATCTTAAATTTCGTATATACTAAATATCTGAAAGAAACATACTATGAGCCTGAAGCACCTGTCGCTTCAACTGCTTTACCAATCTTGGATAAAGGAAAGGGCTTCTCAATAAATTGTTCTGCTCCACTTTGGAGTGCTGCTTCCTGAGCCTCATTCATTCCACTGATCACAATAACGCTAATACGTGGATTGTGTTTTTTTATTGAACTTACCAGATCTGTTCCTTTGCCTCCTGGTAAATTGTAGTCCATGATCACAATATCCGGTTCAAAAGTGTGGACTTTTTGCATTACTTCTTCAAAAGTGTAGGCAGATTGCACCACATATTCTTTTGTTTCAAGGAAGTTTTGTACTAAAAGACAAAGGTCAGCCTCGTCCTCAACGATTAAAATTTTGGTTTCCATTGGGTTAACTCGATAGGAGTTCTCTTAGATGTTAGATACTGATTTACATGGCTTTATGGGATTTTTTGTAAGTAGTTTGTTACTATGCCAGACAGATTGAAAAATGCTGTTAGCGTATCTTTCTGGCCTTTTTACGAATAAATAGGTTGTCCATTTCAAAAGAACGGAAGGGAAATTGAAAAATAATCATGCCAGGGTTTTGTACAGAAGTACTATAAAGTAGTTCCGAATCAGAAAAGATAGTCTAGGATTGTGCTAGCCATTTACCAGAATTTGATTAGTATTATGCAAATCTGATTCGTATGAGAGTACTTTATCTAACGGTAATATACTTTGAAATAATGACTTGTTCCTGGGCTCAGCAGGTAGGTGAAAAAAAGACTGTATCACAAGTAAAGCCTGTCAGTAATTGTAAAATGACAACTACACTATTTCGGCAACTGGTGACTTATGCAGGATCAGATTTATTGATGGCTATACCGGGATCGTTTGAATATACACTTATTAATCAAAAGACATTTGATAGATCCTTTATACTTTATCAAATGATAGTTTTAGATAGCCTCTATATGGTAGATAGTAGCCAAACTTTTGAGATGCGATGGATAAATATGACTTACAGAAATAAACACAGGAGAGAGCTGTTTGGTAAGTGTCAACTGGAAGTCTGGAGCTTTAAAAAGGAATCAGAGGCTTACAAGCTCTTTTCTATACTTAAAACAAGTGAGATTGGTTTTAGAATAGCTGAGATTTGCAGATATATGAGAATGGGAAGGAATATATTTATATTCACAAGTGGACAATGGAGTAATTACAAAACAATTAATAGGTTAATGAGAGAGATAGAAAGTAAATATAGCTGTATGGGACAAGTAGAGTATGACACTTTCCGAAAATAAAAAATGCTTTTAAAAAACAATAAGTAGATCTGTTCTATGATCAATAAGTTACCTTTTCTTGTCGTTTTTTGTATTTCGATGACAGGAAGTATGCTAGCACAGAAAATCTCTTCAAGGCAAGATGTGATTCAGTATAAGACAGGTTGCATCATGACTAACAAACTGTTTCTCCAGATGGTGACTTATGCTGGTTCTGACTTGTTGATGGCTGTACCGAAAACATTTCAATTAACGGTGATCAATAAGGATACTTACCATGAATCTTCTTTGATTGATCTTATGCTTATTCAAAAGTCGGATATGTTACTACCCGACTCTGTAGAAAGCTCGAAAGAAGAATATCCGTTTGATTCAACTATTTCTTTTGATACAAGATGGGTACGTATAAAGTATCGTGATAAACGCAGACAAAGGTTATTTGGTGGATGTGAGTTAGAAGTCTGGAGTTTTAAAGACGAGTCTAAGGCAATTGAGGTTTTCTCTTTTCTTTCAACCGATGCACCACATGGTCTTGTTTTATTTACGGCTGATTTTTACTACGTCCGCATGGGTAGGAATATATTTATTCTATCTGTAGCACAACCTAGCAATGCATCTGTAATGAAGAAGTTGATGCGTATTATTGAGCGAAAATATACTTGCCTGGGTGAGGTAGAGCATGAAAAGAGCCAGTAGTAGATAAAACTAGCAGGCAGGTAATGTAAAATAAAAAGTAGTTCCCTTACCTGGAATGCTGGATACCCAGATAGTTCCTCCATTACGCTCTACAAACTCTTTGCATAAACCCAGCCCCAAACCTGTACCTCTTTCACCAGAAGTACCTGTAGTGGTGTAGCCCTGCTGCGCAAATATCCTGGATATATTTTCCGGATGAATACCTACTCCTGAATCAGCTATGCTGATTTGTACCATGGCAAATGTTTCAGTAGTCTGATACGGTTCAGCATGTAGCCTGATTATACCTCCCGGCGAACTGAATTTAATGGCATTATTGAGCAAGTTACGCAAAATAGTCTTGAGCATATCTTCATCTGCTTTAACACACAAGGTAGTATGTGTATTGGTGACTGCCAGTGTGAGCTGTTTTTCTAATGCCTGTTGTTGAAACCTATCCACTTTTAACTGGAATAGTTCTGTGATAGATACATCAATAGGATTCACTTCAATAACATCCATCTGACTGCGGGACCAATGGAGTAGCTCTTCTGTAATATCAGAGGCATGTGATAAGCGTTGATTCAGGGCTGATACAATACTTTTTAGCTCTTCAGGAGACAGCAGATCTGCTTCTATCAGATCGATGGCGCTTCGCAATGCATTTAGTGGACTTCGTATATCATGAGAGACTATCGAAAAGATCTTGTCTTTTGCCTGGTTACTCTTTTGGAGGAGACTTGCTTGTTTTTCTATTTCATTTTTTGCGTTTGAGAGTTCTTTGTTCGCAGCCATAAGCTTGGTCCGGTGATTTACTACCAACAGGAAAAAGAGAATGGTTATTGCAAGACCTAAACCTATAAAGATTGTTATAGTTTGTTGAAATTTTTTATCTCTTTCCAGTTCTTCTACCTCTTTCTGGGTCTGTGTGAGTTCGAGCTTTGTTTGTATAAGGGAGATAGTTTCACTTTTTTCATTAGTTAAGAGGCTATCGCTGAACTGCTTGTATTGTTGATAGTACTGTAGAGCCTTGGAGTAGTCTTTTTGTTCATTATAAATCTCGTACAGCAATTGGTTGGCAGCCATGGCATCATACATAATATGTACAGATACTGCTTTAGCTGCTGCTTTTTCTGCATACTCCAGACTGGCCGAATAATTTTTTTTGTTCTTATAAATCTGGGCCAGTCCCAAAAGCGTAGAAGTTAGAGTGGATTGATCATTAATATGTTCCTGAATGACCTGTGCTTTTTGCAGATGAGAAATCGCTTCAGGATATTTTTTCAGATTGATGTAACTGTAGCCAAGATTAGTAAGGCTTTGCCCGATACATACTTTATAATCTATCTGTTGTGCAAGCGTCAATGCCTGTTGATAATAATTGAGGGCCAATATCTGATTTTCCTGCATCTCATATGTCAATCCCATATTATTGAGTGTAGTGGCAATACCATCCTTCTTGCGAACAGAGCCAAATGCAGCAAATGCTTTGTCAAAATACTTCAAAGCTGATTTGTAATCCCGTTGATCAAAATAGATCAGACCAATGTTATTGAGACAAAGTCCGAGTTCTGCCTGGTCATTGATCTGCATACAGAGAGAAAGACTTTTCTGATAGTTGGACAAAGCCTGAATGTGATTGCCTTTTGTCCAATAGCCGAGTCCCATTCTGTTGTATGCATGTGCCTGCCCTCTGATAAAGTTATGCTGCTCTGACCATTGCGCGCATTGAGTAGCTAAAAGAATAGTAGTGTCTGGCTTACTTCGGGAATAGAGCTCGGCTATGTCGGCAACGATCAGATAACGGGACGAGTCTGCATGTACATGTGTATAGAGATGCGTGAGGCTATCCAGCATTTTGGGGTCTTGGCCAAAAACAGGATAGGTAAGAAGAAAGATAAATATAAAGAGATACGTTAAGCGAATCATTCATTCAATAGTTTCGAGACTAATAGTTCTGGTAATAACTGAGAAGAGTAATGTACTCTTTAGACTTTCTTTAACCATTCCAGTATGTTTATTACCCGATTACCATCAGCTATCTCTGTATGTGGCGAATGTACAATGCTAGTAAAAAGGCTGTGAGTTTGATAGAATTTGTATAGGTTAAGCTTTGGTTTCTGATTGTAAGCAGAAACAGAGCTGTATAGGTTTGGCAGATAATAAAGCTAAATTAGGTAATGAGCAGATGAATTCCGATTGATAGTAGTATATAATTTGTACACCGACATATTTGATACAAAAGATTGTCTAAAAAACAGGTACAGAGCTTATTTCTTTTGTGTCTTTATACTAGATTATATAAAAATCGTTAGTATAAGGATTATAGAAAAGCTGTGTATAAATAATAAGCTTATTGTTGTAAATAATATGCAACATAGTACATGATCAGAGTTTAGTTCAAGTCAGGTATGAACAGAATACTAATATTTTTCCAAAATGATCAGAATGCAGGTCAAATGCAAAACTGATTAGAACTCTGATTAAAGACGATTTTATAAATAATTCAATTAGTGTTGTGGCTCCTCTAAAATGCTAAGAGCTATGCGCAGTATAAAAAATTATAATTTCGCTCAGGACGGCTATTAAGATTGATTAACAGAGGAAAGATATGTTTGATGATAATCTCTGGAAACTTTGTCATGTATCAGGCCGTCTTTAATGTCTGAACCACTACTTCCTGTGTGTCTGTATCAAATACCAGAATGCCTTCATGTATAGCATCTAACTGGCCCAGCAATACACCTTGTTTGTTCCATACCGATGACCTTCCACCACATTCAACTTCATCACACAGGCCAATACAGTTAGACATGACTACATCCATAACGTAAGTTCTGGCAATCTCAGTGAGGCGTTCGATAGCTGTAATTACTCCTTTGACTGTCTTGGCTACACTGGATATATACAGATTAGCTCCCAGTGCAGAGGCATGCTGGGCATGTTCCGGTACAGAGAGTTCATAACAGATAGAGAGGGCTGCCTGTGGTGCATTCCGGATAACTTCCAGTGTATTATCTCCTGAAATAAAAAAGGGATCTTCATCGGCATGCAAATATTTTTTGGAATATACCTGCCAGGGTGCTTGAGGCTGATACAGAACCATACTGATATGCAGACCTGTGAGACTTCGTGTGGGTATACCAATGCCAATAGTAATTTGATGGGCATTACTCAACGTTTGAAATACTTCAAGCCTGCTATCATCAGGAGTGGCAGCGAGAGAGTCTGCCAGGGTAGGTTCGTAACCTGTAATCGAAAGCTCGGGGAAAATAATGGTATCCGCATTCTGAGATATAGCCAAATGAATCAGGGATTTGTGGGCTTCAATATTGTATGTAATATCACCCTTTACAGGTTTGGTTTGTGCAACACAGATTTTCATACTATATGTAGAAAAGTATAGATTCGAAGTATATTTTTTATCTTAAATTACAGGTGATGGAATTGAGATAAAATTTCTAAAAAAGAAACATGTTAAAATGAGTGTATTTTGCAAATGCAAGTTTTGGATTTGTATTATCTGAAGTAAATAGCGTAAGAGTTTAAATCCCAAAGACATTTATTGGTACCAACTGTTTCAAAGTTGAAAAATAAAGAGTTGAGTTTGTTTTGATTGTTTTTCTGAACTCAGATACCTAAATGTGCAAAATATTCTTCTATCTTACTAAACATACTATTAAATCTTTCTATTGTTTTATCAAATTTATCTCTTATGTTATAATTTAATAAAAACAATATATGTATTTTTTTCTTGTGTCCGAAATATATTTTTTATAATAGTAGTTTTACTGATAAAGATTTTGTGTAATTTATTTTTTTTAGAATAAACCCTCTTTTTTTTATTTTTTTTGGAGAATATATCCTTTGTTGTGTAGGTTTGTTATACAATTTTATGTATTTTTTCTAAAAAATAACAACTAAAAAAGAGTCTTATGAAGAAAAGTTTACACCTTCTTTTCTTTTTGCTCTGCACAGTATGCATACATACTGTGTATGGTCAAAATGAGATCACAGTTTCAGGAAGGGTTACCTCGGTTGAAGATGGCTCACCACTGCCTGGTGTGAGTATTACAGTAAAAGGAACAACCAAAGGGGCCACTTCAGACGCGGCTGGTAATTACCAGATCAAGGCTGCACCAGATGCTACACTGGTTTTCAGTTTTATTGGTATGCTACCTCAGGAAGTCAGCATAGGCAACCGACAAACTATTAATGTTGGGCTGGCCAATGATCAGAAACAACTTGATGAAATTGTTATCACAGGACAAGGAGTTGGGATTGAGAAGAAGCGTCTTTCTACAACAGTCGATGTAATCACTTCTGAACAGCTTAAAAATACTCCAGCAGTACGATTAGATCAATTAATCCAATCTAAGTTGCCTAATGCTCAGATTCAGCTAACTTCCGGACAACCTGGCACAGCTTCAATTATGCGGTCCAGAGGTGTCGCTTCTGCCTTTAATTCCACCACTCCTGTTATCTATATAGATGGAGTACGAGTAGATAACCTGAATACGCAGGCTGCTCTTTCTCTGGCTACTGGTGGAGCACAAAGTAGTTCGCTGGCTGATATACCTATGGAAAATATAGAACGGATTGAGTTTGTTCGTGGTGGTGCTGCTACTACACTATATGGTGCAGATGCAGCTAATGGTGTGCTACAGATTTTTACCAAAAAGGGTACGGCCGGACAATCAAGAATAAATTTTGAAACTCAATTAG
Organism: Xanthocytophaga agilis; assembly: GCF_030068605.1. NCBI lineage: Bacteria > Pseudomonadati > Bacteroidota > Cytophagia > Cytophagales > Rhodocytophagaceae > Xanthocytophaga > Xanthocytophaga agilis. The sequence continues at coordinate 418,691 of NZ_JASJOU010000002.1, read as the reverse complement.
GCGCTCAGGTTGGTACAAAAGACTTCCTGAAATATAAAAGAACAGCTGATGTCCTGTTTAAGCCAGGATTCATGCAGAGTTATCGTTTAGGGTTTGATGGTGGTAATGATAAAGTTACCTATAGTTTCTCTGGAAATCTATATGATGATAATAGCTTCAGATTAGGATTAAAGCAAACACGTTATAGTTTACGGACCAGTTTATCGGCAAAAGTAAACAAAATGGTTACCTATACTGGTTCACTCTCTTATACGGGTACTAAGTTCACGAGAGATTATAATGCCAATACTAGTTTTTCAACATTTTCCAATCTTGAAAACGGATCATATGGTGATCTGAATCTGTATACACCTTCAGAAGTAGATTCGCTTAAGAGTGCAGTAAAAAATATTGAAAACTTAGTAGATGTAACTGAGAATGTGAATCGTTTTCAGACATCTCATAGTGTGGAGATCAAGCCAATCGATAAGATAACCATTAATGCAACAATTGGTATGGATTCACGCTTTAGCAAACAAAAGGATATTACAACCAATATGTTGTTAGTAGCATTAGGTGCATATCCTGAAGGAACTAATGATCAAGGTACTATCGATGTATATGATCGTAATTTCTTTACCGCAACTGGTAGCTTGAATGCACAATATAGAGAAAATGCTGGTGAGTTTTCCTTCATTACTACATTAGGTGCACAATACTTCCGCAATCGTGATTTGCAAGTTCATTATAGTGCTACCAATGTAACAGAAGGATCAAAATCAATTAATTTGGCTGGGGACAGAAGTGCAGAGGACTATATTGCTACTCTTACTAGTTACGGTTTTTTTGGACAGGAAAATATAGGATTCAAAAATAAATATTTTCTGGAATTTGGTTTAAGAGCTGATGGCAACTCCGCATTCGGAGAAGACATTGGATTACAGTACTTCCCCAAAGTAGGTGTAGCATATGATCTTACCTCTGAAGAATTTATGACAAGTCTGTCTTTTATTTCTAATCTAAAATTAAGAGGTAGTTTTGGTATTGCTGGTAATTTTCCGCCTGCTTTTTCAAGAGATAGACTTGTAAATGTAAATTCTTATTTAAGTACACCTACATTCACTTTTGGACAACCCGGTGATCTTAACCTAAAGCCAGAAAAAACCAGCACATTTGAAGTTGGAGGGGACTTAGGTTTCTTTGATAATCGGTTAACAGTAGGACTTACTTACTTTAGTGCTATCACTAGGGATGCATTATTTAATGCCCCATTTTCTCCTTCTACTGGACAAGACCGACAACTACGAAATTTAGGAGAGATCGAAAATAAAGGCTTTGAAGTAAATGCTTCTGTTGGTATTGTGAAGAATGATAATTTAGATCTGACATTTACAGTATCTGCCAACACTATTAAAAACAAGGTATTATCTTCTGGTGGAGCACCTGAATTTTCTATTGGCGGATTTACCATTTTAGGTGCCTTCGTAAAAGAAGGTTTACCTGTTGGATACTTCCGTGGTAATAAAGCTACATTCAATGAAACAGGACAAGTTTCAAATATTGAGCCAAACGCAAATATAGGTTCACCTATTCCTGATCTATATGGTAATTCAAGCATTACAGCTGTCTTTAAAAAGAGATTGACCTTAAATATTGCTGCTGCGTATCAGGTAGGTGCTGAAGGGGTAAATCTGGATGAAGTATTGAGATTCAATAATGGAGTGGATCAAGGCAAAGTTCCTGAAGCATCTTCAAATGTGAGTTTTGCTAATATGACGAATATGTTTGTTGAAAAAAATGATTTTCTAAAAGTTAGGAATATTGCGTTAGCTTATCGTCTACCTGAACGTTTTTATAAGGGAGTGTTCAAGACTGCTGAGATAGGATTCAATATAACCAATCCATTAAATTTTGTGTCATCAAAGTTTGATCCGGAAATTACAGGTTCTGGTGCTCCAGGTCAAGGTAATGCTCAGGTTACAGTTGGTGGATTTGGATATGGAACTGAGTCTGCGCCAAGAACGTATCTAGGAACGATACGAGTAAGTTTCTAAAATTTTTAATCAAAGGATTTTTATCCTGTATTTTAAAATATCAAAATATGAAAAAATATTTTCTAATTTTATATATAGGCGTTTTCTCGTTGGCACCTTCTGGATGTCAACTTTTAGATCCAACGCAAGATATTGTAAACCCTAATATTACGAAAGAAGCGGTTCTAGCTTCACAGAATCCGATGACTCCCTGGGTGGATGGTCTGGAACGACAATTAGCAATTGTATATAATAATGTGATTGTTAATTTAGAAATTGCATCAGATAATTATCAAAATACAAGAACATTCTATAATCAGCAGCTGGATGCTGGAACTATGTTGTTTACAGATACAGATATCAATAACATTCAGTTTTCAATTGCTGATTTAAGAGAATCTGCTGTGTTTGGGTTAACTGAACTCAAAGCTGCTGATCCTGAAACTACTCCTGATCAAGAAGCAGAGCTATATTTTTACAAAGGATGGGCTGAATTGCTAGCAGGTGAAATATTTGTTGCGTTACCAGCAGAACCTATTGGTGTTGCATTAACACCTCAGCAAAATTTTGAACTTGCTGTTGCTGATTTCCAGAAAGCATTAGAACTTACAACTGACGCTACACGTAAGCCTGGATATCATTTGGCATTGGCTAGAGTCTATTATAATCTTGGAGATAAGACTAATGCAAAGTCTAATGCTGAAGCTGCTATCACATTAAGTCCGGCTTATTTAAGAAGTGTAAGATATGAGGGGGTAAGTTCTACTGGGCCTGTAAGTACAATGCAGGATGCATTATTTGATCGTGGTACATTTGACGATTTGCAACCGTTGCCACGCCTAGATTTTTTAGATCCTAAATACTATGGTAGAGGAAACGGAGTTGAAAGTCCTATTTATTATCAGAAAATAGAAGAGGCTCATTTGATACTTGCTGAAATTGCTATTGCTGATAAGGATCTTAGTGCTGCCAAATCTGCTATGAACAATACTATTTTAATTGCCAATAGTCGTGCTAAGGCTACATTTTCAGACGCTTCAGAAGATCGGCCTCAACCTGTGAATCCTAATGTAGCAGCAGGAGATCGACCCGATAACTCAAATATTAAAGTTGCAGCTAGTCCAGAAGAGTCTCTTCGCTCAGGTTTGGTATTATCTAGAAAATCAGGGCCAATTACCATGTCTATTATTTCCGGTACTTCATTAACAGAAGCAGCCGTTAACGCTTTATCTTCTGAAGATGACATTTTAGAAAACCTTTATCTTTTGAGACAGGAAATTTTTCTGGCAGAAGGTCGGAGAGCAGTAGATCTGGGAATAAAGTTGCCTGTTTCAGAGACAGAAAAGTTAACAAATCCAAATATTACAAATGAACAAACTGTAGGCTTTATTCCTACATTCGTTCCTAAAAATAAGGAAATGGATGCATTTGAATATAACAAAGCAGCTGGTACATGTGTGATAAAGGTAAATATGAACAAGGTGTTGGTAGCAAATAAAACATCAACCAGTGTAGTGCCATTTGAGTAATATAGTACTTGTAATGTGAAGAGGGATGGATATCCGTCCCTTTTTGCTTTGTAAGAAATGTATCTGTAAAAGAATAACACAGTTTTTATTTTAACAGACTTGTTTCTTCGTAAACGCAAGCTTGATTCCAAGCAGAATAAATACAAAGCCTGTAGCCTTATCCAGATAGCTTTTTATAGTTGGATTTTGTGTGAAATAATCCGATAGTCGTGCAGAGAAAACTGCCAGACATGTACACCAAACCAGCCCTGTAGTAACAAAAGTTATCCCCAGCAGCAAAAAACTGAGTGTGTTGCTTGTATAGGCTGGGTCAATGAACTGTGGCAGAAATGCTAGAAAAAATAACGCTACCTTTGGATTAAGTACATTGGTGAGAATGCCTGACAGGTAAATACGCTGAAGACTTATCTTGGGCGGAGCTGCTGTTTCAGATGTGGTAGAAGACTTTGAAAGTAAGGCTTTAACGCCCAGAAAAATAAGATAGGCTGCCCCCGCATACTTAACTATAGTAAAAGCCATCGCCGATTGGGCCAGAATTACCGACAAGCCAATGGCTGCAAAAATGGTGTGGACCAGTGTCCCTGTAGCAATGCCCAGCGCTGATACCATACCCGCCTGCTTCCCTTGAGAAATGCTCCTTCCCAGAATGTACATAGTATCTGATCCGGGTGTGATGTTAAGTAAAATACCAGCCAGCAAAAATGCCCAGTAGTTGATAATGCCAAACATGGTTTTGTAGGGTTGTATGGTGAGAAATGATTAGCGAATATACAGATTTTACTGTACTATCTCTTCTATAGAATTATAAGTTGTGTCTCATAACTTTCTGGAAATAAAAAGGTTGATAACATAAGCAGATGTATAAAGCCACCAACCAAAGAGAGTTTACTTCTTTTTCTTTTGTTTATTTTTGTCCTTCTGAAAGAAATCTCCTGCCACGGCGGGATAGGTGTAGCCATACTTACTTTCTGAGAGAAATAATTATCTCCAATCGGAAAGGCTGTCGGTCTTGTCACAAGATTCTTGCAGAAGGACAAAAAGGAGGAGAAAGCCTGCCAGCACAAAAAGGGATATAAGGTCAATGGATGTAGAAAGATAGAATAATAAATAAAATAAAAGAAGAACAATAAAGTTGAAGAGTACTCTAAAAACATAAGTCATCCCGGATTTTGAGTAAAGAATGTTCTTGAGAAAAAATAATAAATGTCACAAAGAGAGAAAAGGAGACTTCAATCGCGGAAGGTAATGAAGGTGCGTTGGCAATCTTTTCTCCGCGAGGTTGGCCTTTGGCCTTGTGGGGGGAAGGATCGGAGAAAAGTGTCCTTTTTTGCTTCATTTTTTGGACAAGCAAAAAATGAAGAAGCCAGTGGAAGAACAATGAAAGGGATACTAAAGAAACGAAGGAAGAAACATCTCTCTAAAATTAACCCAAGCCCACACTATTTTTAAAAGCATAGGCTTGGATTTACTCATATCCAAAATTCAGGATGATCCATGTTTTTACACATTTCAATTATGAGTTTATCACATCTGAAATTCTTCATGTGTTAGATGCTACTTATAAGGTAAACGTATTGTCTTTTATAGTTGCATCCATAAATATTCCCCCATCAAGAGTAACTTTCTGGATGGATTTAGTTGTTTTTAACGAAATGGCTGTTTGTGTCTGATCGGCTTTCCATACGGCAGCAGTTTGATGTATGCTTTCTGTGCTACCATCTGTATAGGTTATCTTCACATCAAACGGAACGGCAAACCCACCAATATTTTGTACGGTCATGGTATAGCCGCCTGTGCCTTTGGTAACTCCCTGAATGGCCAGGTCAATATAGTAATTTGTAAAATACCAGTTATGGAAAAACCAGTTCAGATCCTGTCCGGATACATTGCTCATAGAGTTAAAGTAGTCCCAGGGAATTGGGTGCTTTCCATGCCAGCGCTCCATATATCCATGCAATGCTTTTTTAAACAACTCATCTCCCAGCATATCCTTAAGGGCAAAATGACTCAATGCAGGTTTGCCGTAAGCGTTGTTTCCATAACCAAAACGTAGTTCGCTGGAAGGAGTGATGATCGGAAGGTCCTGATGGGTTGCTTTGGTATTTATCCAGCGCTCTACCCTGAATTTTTTAAAGAGGTTTTCGGCCTTTTCTTTTCCAAATGTAGCGGTGCCTATCAGTAATTCAAATGTAGTGGCCCATCCTTCATCCATGAAAGCATAACGGCTCTCATTAATACCCATGTAAAATGGCATCCAGGTATGTGCTATTTCATGGTCCTGTACAAACTGGGTAAAATCGAAACTATCGGTATGGCTATCGTTACACATCATGGGGTACTCCATATCGGCAAACCCCATCACGGAAGTCATTTTAGGGAATGGGTAAGGTATACCTGGCCAGTTGGTGGATAACCATCCTAAGCTATTACGTCCAAATTGTACTGCCCTGTGAAAATCTTCTGCAGAATCGGCAAAAGCAGCCTGCATACTGGCACGACGATTAGTTTTAGGATCAACCACCACACTGGCTGCATCCCATACATAGGTATCACTTACAGCAAGAGCCACATCGCTTATATTAGTGGCTGTCCAGGTCCATGTATTCATTGCGTTTTTGGCCGTCACTCGTTTTTTGTCCATATCCTCCTTGGTCGCAATATGTATGGTTGAGTCACTGGTAAATGATTTTTCCAGACGCTTGGCATACTCAGGCTGTAATACCTCTTTGGGATTTTGTAGTGTACCTGTTGCCCAGACAACAAAGTTTTTAGGAACTTTTACATGTAGGGTATAATCATTGAAATCGTTGTAAAACTCCTGTGCATCCAAAAACTCGAGTGTATCCCAGCCATTGTAATCGTCATATACTGCAACACGTGGGTAAAAATACGCCAGAAACACGGTTGTTGGGTCTAGCATACCTTCACGTCCGCTTTGTACAGAGGCTTGGAAATGCCAGTCAATATCCAGTGTAAGAGATTCATGCGGCAGAAGAGGTTTGGGTAGCTTCACACCCCGGTTGGTACTGGATGGTTCATTATTCCATTGAAGAGGAGTGCCATTTACCAGAAATTTATCAATCTGTATCCCTTCTGTCAAATACTCCTTTTCTGTGGCAAAAGACCTTGCCGCACCAGGACGATGTATGTTTAGGATCATCTTCATATTGATCGTACGAAGAGTATCCGGACTATTATTCGTATACACAATCTGCTCAGTACCTGTTACATTGCGATCAGGTGGTTTCACTGTAACGGTAATGGTGTACTTACCATGGTTTTGCCAGTAGTTTTTGCCGGGCTGACCGTCCTGAGAGCGGGTTTGTTTTGCGAAGGCAGCCTTGATATCGCGTGGCATGTACAGGCTTTGGGCCTGTAGTGGAATAGATGCAGCAATAAACAATGCTGCAGATACTAATTTTCTTAACATACAAATGGTTAAAGTTTGCGGCAAGGTAGTAAAACCGCAAATGACACACTACAATTCTTTACATGGAAGGTTGAGGAATGATTTGGGCAATTTTCAAGGAGAGCAAACACTACTCAGTACATTATTTCTCCTTTTCCATTGTAATCACCACACGGCGTGGAGGCACAAAGGAATCCATAAAATGGCAGATCCATATCTGATCCGGTTGTAATCCCTGAATGCTGCTGCCTTCTTCAATGACCAGTCCTTTTTGGTAAATATAATGTCCATACCCTGTGAGCAGGCTGGCAATCTCATTGGGGTCATATGCTGTAAAGGTAATCTGAAAGTCAGGAAGGCCTAAGGCATACAGGCCTAATGTATCCATAAACAACTCGCCTTCATTGCCATTGGAGACATTGAAAAAACGAATGTTCATCAGTCCATTCAGTACATCGGGTTGTTCGTCTGTTACTGCATCCACATACGTAAACGGCTCCACCAACTTGTCACTATGTTTGAAGTAGACTGCCTGAGGCTGAGTAACTCTGATAACCGCAATGACAAACTTCTGGAAGCATTCGGCACGTAACCGATAATCCAGATTTCTGGACAACAGGTCTGTAATCGTAAAATGATACTGACAGCGGGGAATCACTTCCTGAGCTTCCTGCCACTCCCAGTTTTGCTGTAACGCCGAATCAAATTGTTTGGAAGGAAGTGGTATCTCAGAGGTGAGAATAGCACACTGCATCGGAACCTCCTTATCATCATACTGGGCACTGTATTCCGGAAATGCATACAGAAACACGTTATCTCCCGATCCAATGGAATCTACTTGTAAAAACTCCTTTGTCAGTTCGGCCAGTATCTGATCTTTGTCTAGTGTAAAAGGCGCTTCGAATAAGAGCTGAGCATAAAACAGTTCAGGCTCGTTGATGGCAGATTGGGCTTGTCCCTGGTTTCCGATGTCTGTATGCATGGGTAGTTTTGTAAAGGCTTGTTGGTAGGATGCAAAATGCTTTCATGTCAGACAGAAAGCTAGTTAGAAGAATAGGAATAGACAAATAAAAGTTCCATTGATTGTACAATCCAGACCTGTGAAAGATAAGCTGGATTACTCAGATTTCACGGATGTGCATTTTCTTAAATCCATGGAAATCCATAAATCTATGTCATCTGTGAATCAGATGTTTTTTCTGTAAGCGACTATTTTTTGATTGCTTTGTTACTTTTGCCTTCTGTTTCATTTTTATGTGTTTATGAGTAACAAGACAGAAGACAATCAGTATGATAAGATATTCAAAGAAAACCTGGAATCTGTTACTCTGGCCCTGATAGAGAAAGTACTTCAGATCCAGGTGGCCTTTTACGAGAAGATAAATGCTGACTTACAACGAACTGTTGAGCGAAAACCAGATCAGCTTTTGAAAATTACCAATAAAGAAGGGAAAATCTTTTTGCTACAGTTGGAGTTTCAGCTGGTCAATGAAAAAGATATGGTCTACAGAAGGCTGGAAAGCCCTGCTAGCCCGTAAATACAAGCTGGATGTGCTGCAATATGTAATCTTTCTTTCTGACAGCAAACCCAGGATGCGTACCCAACTCATTCTGACTGATCTTGTATTTTCCTTTCAGTTGGTCCAATTTTCCACCATTGATTATGAACTGTTTTTGTCCTCAGAGAAAGGCGATGAGGTGGTCTTTGCTGTACTGGGTAAGTTTGGTGATAGCAAGCCCGAACAGGTAGCCAGACGTATTTATGAACGATTACAACAAACCTCTGTCAGCCAGATGGAACTGGACAAACACTTGCACAATTACGGGTATTGGCTAACTTGCGTAAACTAACTGACTACATTGAAACGATGATAGACTCTATTTCTAAATACATCAAAGAAGAGGATGGTATTCTTTTCAAAAGAGGAGAAAAGAAAGGGCGCTTGGAAGGTAAGCAAGAAGGCAAATTGGAAGAAAAAACAGAAACAATCCGTAAATTTCTGAAAGATGGCATTCTGACTACTCAACAGCTAGCTTCTTATTTTGATGTGAGTGAGGAGTTTGTCGAAAATCTACTACTTAATCTGAATAAATAAAAAGGAGACTTCCGGGTATTCAAGCCCGAAGCCTCCTTTTCGTTGTAAAGAAAATCGAATGCAATAAGGATTGCTTTATTTCCTGTCAGCACAATCGTTTATACCATACCTACCTTATATCTCCCTCAAAAACAACTCCGGGTCAATGTTCCAGCTTTGGATGACGGTCAGCACAGTTTTATAGTAATTCTGAATGGCAGGTAGTTTTCCCAGAAAAGGCTGAGCTGCCTGAATACATTCTTTTACATAAAAAAGCGATTTCTCACGTGAAGGAATGTGGTTGCGGTACATGATACACATATTCACACACACCATAGCCACATAGGGATGATAGATCTGGCTATTTTCAGCAGCTAACTGTTTGTAAACTGACAGAGATTGTTCATACGACTGCTCAGCTTCAGACGGTTTTTCATAGTCTAGTTGCAGACTGCCTAGGTTGTTGAACAGCAATCCTACATCGGGCAGATATGTTTTGGGATTTTCCAGTGCCAGTTGCTGATACAGAGCCAGCGACTGCTGATACGACTGCTCTGCTTCCTGATGCCGTCCTGTGTCTTTTCGGATAATGCCCAGATTGTTTAGTATGCTGGCAACCTGTGAGATATATTTCTGCGGATGCTCCTGCTGCAACTGATGATAGATACTCAATGCCTGTAAATAAGACCGTTCAGCCTCAACATGTTGATGATAGTCAGATTGCAGGCTACCCAGATGACATAAAGTCTGGGCTATGTGATGCAGATAAGCTGACTTGTCTTCCTCAGCCAGTTGCCGGTATACTTCCAGTGCTTTCTGATAGGCGGTACTTGCCTCCTTGTACTGGCGCAATGCTTTCTGTGTATTGCCCAGATGATTCCAGGTCTGTGCCACGTCCGACAACCAGGTATAAGGGCTTTCCTTTGCCAGATGCAGGCGAATCTGTAAGGCTCTCTGAAATGATTGTTCTGCTTCCTTGGATTGTTTGTGATGCTTCTGTAACAGTCCCCGATGGTTGAGCAAAGACGCCATTTCCGGCAAATAGGCTTTAGGTGTAGTCTCTTCCAGTTGGGTGTAGAGTGCTAGTGCCTGTAAATACGATGCTTCTGCTGCCGGATACTGATGCGTCATTTTCTGTACATAGCCCAACAAATCCAGCAGGTGTGCCATCTGGGCTGTATACATTTCAGTTGCTGTCAACTCCTGATAGATCTCCAGTGCTTCCTGAAAGTACGATTCAGCCTCAGTGTACTGATGTAGCGCTTTATGTAAGTGACCAATATAAGCCAGAATCTGAGCAGTTTCAGGCATGTAAGTTGCCTCATCTGTCTTTGCCAGCGACCAGGCTAATTTCAGTGCCTCATCATACAAAGGCAAAGCCTGACTATACTGATGTTGTGTATGCAATAACCGGGCACAGGAAAGGGTATTTTCCAGAAACCGAAAGGTGAGTAATGATTGTGTAAAATAAGTCTGGGCACGTTGCAAACGATCTCCCAGCGAGAAATCTACCAATGTCAGACGAGCCAGCATCAGCCATTGTTCTGCCTGTTCCTTGCGTGCCTGAGGTGTATAGGCTACCTGTTCTTTCTCCGCCCGTTCTACCTCCATCTCCAACACAAGACGGGCCGACGGATAATCTCCTGCTTTAAAATAGGCTGCTGCACGTTGCAGATAAGGCTGGGTATAGGCAATTCGTCCAAATGCCTGTTCGAGCAAGGTAAGTTCATGAGCAACCGTTTCTTGCTTTTCTTTGAGTTGTACCCGTTCCTTGTCTATTATCAGTACGTCAATCCGAAATTGCTCATCCAGAGGATAGCGTTCACTGTTTTGTAAGGCTCTGGCAAACTGCTTATCCAGCTTGCTGGCTTCCTGCTGCAATGCCTGATAAAGGGCAGAAGATACATAAGCAGATGTCTGAGTATCAGAGACAGGGATAGTGTAAACGTTTTCCATGCAGGCTACTAATAAAGGTATAATCAGGATCGGTAAATAGTCAGATTCAGGTATCTGTTGATACTATACCTGATACTTGTCTGTATGGTGGTAGCGGGTCGTTCCGTATATAGGCTCAACTGTTGAACGTGTGTTATTGGTTACAACAGATTGATAGACAACTATATGGAAGATTATATGGGAAAACTAGCTAAAAAAAAGCAGATCATCAACAGGCTCTCTGAGGGATATACGTACGTTTCAACTGAAAAATATATGCGTTTGAATGTGTAAACGGCTTTCAGACAATGTTTTAAGGTGTTTGTTGTCCGTAGATAATGAGTCAGAGAGACGCAATGTTGACCTGCATTCTGTTCAAATTTTTTTCTAAGCATAATTCACAGCCATTTCTTTTTCTGCGTTGAGTTCCACTCAGCTAATTTTTCTGCGTCTGGTTCTATGCAAACTACAAGAGGAAGAGTTACCTTGTGATGTCCGTGAGAAAATAATTTTTGCCACGAATAAACCGCAAAAAAGTTTTTGCATAGAATTCACCGCAAGTTTTGTGTTTGAGCACAATTCACCGCAGAGAAAGATCACACATCGTTTAGATGTTAGGTAGCAATGTAGGAGCAATTGATCAATCTTATCAACTTAAGAGAGTTTTTTCTTTTTTGTCCTTCTGAAAGAAGCTTATGACAAATAGAGCCACGCTTCCTTTCTGAGAGAAAAAAATACGCTCTAATTCCAGAGGCCGCCGGTCTTGCCACAAGTTCCTTTCAGGAGGACAAAAAAGAGAGTAGCATTCCTTTCAAAGAGATAAGAAAGGAAGATTCTTCCAGAAGGACAGGTAGGTATTTTGAGTGACTTCCTTAAGTCGACAGTATTGGGTGATCTGCCAATCGTCCCTACAGGATATCAGAATTTCCCTGACTGGTCTCGAAGAATACATACGAGAATCACCCATATTCCTAACTCTAATCATTTACCCATCAGTAGCAGACTTCTATTTTTGACATGTAAGCGATGTTATATCCAATCGCATTTTTTAACTGTCTATGCCATGCAAACAATCAATCATCTTCGGAGCTTGGGCCTCTTTTTTATATTCGCTTATCTGATTACCTGGTTTATCTGGGCACCTTATTATATGCCTTCTTTGTTTCCGGTCAGCTGGCATGTAGATCCCTTCTTCCATTATGCCGGACTAGCAGGACCTTTGCTGGCAGCTTTACTGTCTACCGCCATTCAGAATGGTAAAGCAGGTGTACGACTGTTGGTACATCGGATAGCTACCCTTGGTTCCTCACTGTGGGCGATACTGGCAGCCTTGGGAATTCCTTTTGTAATAGTGCTACTCTCTCAGATTATCAGTGCGATAGTTGACCATGAGCCAATTTCCTTTCGGGGCTTGGGGACTTCACGGGAGATGCCGGGGCTGTCATGGTTTACATTTGCAGCTATCAATATCTTTGTAGTAGGAGTAGGTGAAGAGGCTGGATGGAGGGGATTTGCACTTCCCCGTTTACAAGGCTCTATGACTGCTATGAAGGCTAGTATTCTGCTCACCGTCTTCTGGGCCATCTGGCATTGGCCTTTGTTCTTCTATCCGCTGAGTGGATATTACCATATGGATATTTTTGGTATAGCCGGATGGTTATTCAGCTTATTGCTGGGTAGTATTCTCTTTGCCTGGCTGTTTAATTCTTCCGGGGGAAGTGTGCTTACCTGTGCTATTTTCCATGGCATGATGGATATTATGTTTATTTCTGCCTTTCCCAATACCCATCTGGCCAGTTACAATGGCATGCTGATAACTATTCTCGGCTTTTTGGTAATCAATCGGTTTGGCGCACAGAATCTGTCAAGCAAAGAACGCGTGACGGCTATTGAATGATGGTTTGTTTATAAGGAAGTATCATTAGTGCGGATAACAGTATCCGTACCTATTTCATAGATATCAAAATCCTTTTTACTTTTTAACTCATCAACATTTTTGGGCACAAAGATTTGAGGAAATGGTGTGTTTTCAGTTTTGAAGAGGTAAGTTTCCTGAAAAGTAACAGGGTTGAGCCCATTGTAATAGAATCCATATGCCTTTGATGTATTATTGATTTTTTGAATCAAAAAAACCTGATACGATCTACAATAATGACCATTACAATATAAGTTCACGCCATTGAATAGAAAGATTTCTCTTTCTTTTATTTTATAATATCTTACAGCAACATCAAAGTCCTTCTGATACCATAACAAAAAAGGTGATGCAATGTCGTCTTTCGTATTAACCAGTCTCACAGGTGTCAGATCTATTTCTTCATTATCAATTAGTATAAGGCTTTTGTAGTATTCATATTGTGAATCATCATAAATAGAAAATGATTCTCTATCATACTTCTTGCCTAAGAATTTCATTAAAATTCGATACTCTATTATATGTCCTCCAGCTTTCTTTAAACTTCGTGCGGAGATAATTTTTGTTTGTTCATTATAAAATATTTTAAATGAAAAATCAGAGAAATCAGAATATGGAAGTATCTCAGCCCCTTTATACAAGGTTTCCATTTTAAAATCAGTAGAAGAATCTCTTTCTGTAGTTAGTAGGCTTGAATCTGTTTTTTTATAGGTATTTTTTTCTTTATGTGAACAACAACTTAGAATACTGATTGTTAAGATATATAAAAACAGGTTTCTCATACTAGTATCTGTCAAGAAAGTGACTTTGAGTCTATTCTGAAAATCACCTTATTTACAAGGTGATACTAAAATAGCAGTAGCACTCAGCGTAGAAAATTCGGATGGGAGCTTATGTGTAAAGCTTTTGAAGTCCCTGATAAAATGCGACTGGTCACTATACCCAGCCTGATAGGCAATAGTGGTAAGAGAGTCTGCACCTTTGTTTAACAGCATCAGACTTTGCTGAAAGCGGTGTATTTTCTGATATAACTTGGGCGATAATCCTACATGCTGCACAAAGAGTTTGTGTAAATACCGGGAAGAAATACCATACCGGGTAGCCAGATCTGCTACATCCAGAATGCCTTCCCGCTGCTGAATCTGTGATGAAGCAGCCGACAACAATTGTATTTTATTGGACACTTTCTCTCTTTTCGCTAATCTGTTTATGAAAAACTGATCCAGCAGTAGTAGTCTTTCGAGTAGGGTAGGGGTATTGAGAAGTCTCTCATGAAGGTGTTGCACTGAATTGCCCATGATATCCGCCAGATTAGATATATGGTCGTTAAAAAGAGAGATCCCTTCTTCCAGTAAAAACGAACTGGTATGTGCATGAAACCGGGCGCCTAACATAGAACTCTTACCTGTTGTCCGAAAGGAAAGTGGCTGTATTACCTGCCCCCACAATTCAATAGGTGCATGATCAACAAACTGATTATCAGAACGGCTTTGCCATTTGTTGGTACTCATATTAAACATGACTTCCATACATCCCGTTGCAAAGGCTGTATCCTCATAAAGTCCTTCTCCGTCAGTTTCAAACAGATAATAGGTCTTTATAAAAGGCTTTAAGGCTTCGCAAGGAGTGTATTCGGTATAGCGCATACATGCTAACAGGTTGAGGTCTTGAGGTGCAATATACAGGAGTTAGGTTGTTCTGAAATTGTATGAATCGGAACGAAATATATAGATTTTATTTGATGAATCTTTATCTTTTTGATATATGCTTGTTCCTGCCTAAGGTTGTTTATTGTCTCTAAACATCTCTCTTCCTGACTTCTACTTTTCTTTTGCTTGTCCAAAAGAAAAGTAGGAAAAGAAAAAGACACTTTTTCCCGATCCTTCAGCCCGCAAGGCCAAAGGCCAACCTCGCGGGAAAAAGATTGCCTACGCACCTACACTGCCACTCACGATTGAAGTCTCCTTTTCTCACTTTGTGACATGTGCTCAAAGTTGTCAATTTCAGAAAAAAGCATTCAGAGATCTTCTGAAAGAAATTTCCTCTTTATCCTCATGAATCAAGACAAGCTCATACACTTACACCTGTTATAAAACTCCAGAATTATTCTGGAATATACGGTCCACCGGGTTCTCCCCAGCCCCAGCGTGGCATAGGTTCATCAGGGGCCATAGGGATTTCTTCCAGATTGGAGTTAATCACAGCGATACGTGTGCCCCACTCAATATAAGCGACAAAAGCTGAACGAAACTCCGGGTCATCGGGAAGTTGCAGTGTATCAGCGGTGGTGAGCAATAGCTCAACCCAGCGTTTACGGTGTTGTTCGGTCAGATGCTTAGACAGGTGTTTTTGAATCATCTTAAAATGGCTTCCTTCCTCACTGCTATACAACTTGGGACCTCCCATAACTTCGGCAATAAAATGTGCTACATGACGCCTGTGATCAGGAGACATATGCCGGAATACAGGCTCAAGCAGTGGGTCCTGGAGTACCTGGGTGTAAAAAGAATCCATCAGTTTTTCAAATACTTCCATTCCTCCCGCCCATTCATAAAGTGTGGGAGTAGGTTTTGTTTCAGGTACAGGCATAACAGATCTAGGTGTGATAACGAAAAGTAAGTAGTTAATTGCTGGTAAACTTATCTATCTTTGTTCTAGCAGTCAATAACTTACCAAAAAGTAAGCCTGCATTTAACCAAACATTGGTACAACATGATCACTTTGCACGATAAAGTATATACCTGTCCGGTTGATGTGTCTCTTCGTTTCATCAGTGGCAAATGGAAGATTCTGATTCTATTTCATCTCTTCCATTTTGAGAAGAGAAGTTTTAGTGAGTTACGAGACAACCTACCAGGAGTGGCTGAGAAAGTATTGACACAACAACTAAAGGAACTGGAGAAAGACAATATGATCAGCCGACGTGTCCTTTCTGAGAAACCTTTGCGTGTAGAATATTTTCTTACCGAGCAAGGGCTGAGCATGTCCCCTATGTATGAGTTTCTGAGCAAATGGGGTATTGCCTATTTAGAGAAAAATGGTATTGATTATATACAGGATCAACATTTATATAAGTAATCCGCCATCATATTTGTCTGAATCACCGTAAATGTAGGGGCGCACACAGGTGCGCCCCTACAGGATCGGAATTATCAAAACATTCTTATCTATTCACTCCGCAAACTTTTTGTTGGGTTCATAAGAGCAGCTTTGAGACTTTGAAAGCTTATTGTGAATAATGTAATGACAATGGATGCTATGCCCGCCAGTCCAAAAATCCACCAGGCTATATCCACCTTGTACACAAAATCCTGCAACCACTGATGGGTAGCATACCAGGCTATCGGAGAGGCAACCAGTAACGCAATGCCGATCAGTAACAGGAAGTCTCTGGAAAGCAGAAGGAGAATAGTATATACACTGGCTCCGAGTATTTTCCGTATACCAATTTCTTTCATGCGTTGCTCTGTGGTGAACATAACTAGTCCAAGCAAGCCAACACAGGAAATCAGGATGGTAATGGCTGTTGCTGTATTGACCAGTTGAGAGGTTTTCTGCTCTTTTTCATAAAACTCTGCAATGGCATCATCTAGAAAAACATAGCTGAATTTGTGATTAGGATAGACTTGTTTCCATGCCTTTTCTATTTTGTCAATGGTTGTTTTCACTTCCTGCAGGTCTTTGCTCTTTAGCTTAATGGCTATATTTCGGGCTTTGGAAGAGGTAGTGATAAATGTAGGCGCAATCTTCTCGTGCATACTTTGTTGATGAAAGTCAGCCACCACGCCTACAATAGGATAATACTTATCACGCCATACTAACTGCTTGCCGATTGCCTCCATCGGGTGTTTGAAACCCAGTGCTTTCACAAACGTAGCATTGATAACAAACTCACTGGCAGTATCACTTTTCAGATGACTGCGTCCAGCCAGCAGCTTCATTTCATAAAAGGGAATATACTCTTCATTGCCCATCTTATAAGCTGCATCAAGCTGTATTTCGGTTTTGCCTTTGTATACTACCCGGTCTATCCCATAGTTGATTCCCATAGGTTCCAGTACTTCGAGTATGGCTTTTTTTACACCAGACAGTTGCTGAACCTTATTATACAAAACCTCCAGATTATTACCTCGGGGACCTCTGGGAGAGGTAAGGGTTATTACTGCATCTGATTTGAAACCCAGATCTTTGTTTCGCATAAAATTAAGCTGTCGCTCAACCATTAGCGTGCCAATGATAAATATCAGGGATACTGTAAACTGAAATACAATTAACCCTTTACGTAAGTAGCCCTTTTGCCCCCCTTTTAATGCAGTTTGTCCCTTCAATGTTAGAGCGGGCAGATAAGATGACAATATCCAGGAAGGATAAAAACCTGCCAGTAAAGCGGTTGTTACTGTGAGAAGTAACAGGAATAGCAATGTATGTGAGTCCAGTAACTGAAATGTCACCCCATCTGGAACAAAGTGCTGAAATGCAATCAATACAGGTTTGGTCAGCAGCAAGGCAAGAATAATAGCTACCAGTGTAGTCAGCAAAGACTCCATTAAAAACTGAAAGATCAGATTGCGACGATTGCTTCCCAACACCTTCCGGATTCCTACTTCCTTGGCCCATTGTGCGGATTGTGCGGTAGCCATATTGATAAAGTTGATTACAGCAATCACCAGAATAAACAATGCAATTCCCATAAGTCCATACAAAGTAGGCAGGTGAGCTTTTCGGGAATAGTTATCGCCATACTCCGCATTAAAATGCAGGTCTGACAGAGGTTGTAGGCTTGGGATTATCTTCAGATCTTTCTGAAAATGCGCTTTCGAGAATTGTTGAAACTGAGGTTCCAACTGGGCTGGTGTGGTTCCCTGAGGTAGTTTTACAAACGCCTGTGAGGCTGACCAGATATCATCCCATTGCTCAAGATTGATGTTGCCTTTCAGCTTGCTGGCATTGACCGTTGCCAGAGAGATAAAATCAGTGAAGGTAAAATCGGTCTGCTGATCCCAGTCTTTTATAATTCCTGCTACCGTCGTTCGGACAGAATCATGGTAAATTACCTCTCTACCTATCATCGATTCCAGCGGGATATCACCAAAATATTTGCGGGCTTTCCGTTCGGATAAAACTACTTTGAATGGTTCGTTTAAGGCTGTCTTTGGATTACCACTCAGCCAGGTATAGTGAAAGATATCGAAGTAAGAAGGCTCTGTCAGTATGATTTCAGCCTTATCTACTCCCCACTGGCGTCTTTCCAAACGTTTGGGTTCTTCTTTTCCATCAGGAATCAGCACATCGGTTTCTGTATTGTGAAAGGCCGCTATTGTCTCTATACCCGATATTTCTTTGCGCATAGCAGCTGGAACGGCATTGGGCAGAAATCCAAAGGGTTGGTCTTCTGCATGAGGGCCAAAGTGTCCTTTACAAACCAGCCGGTATATACGTTCCTTATCCGGATGGAAGGTATCATAATTCAATTCAAAATGTGTGATCAGATAGATCACCATACAGGCTGTAAGTCCCAGCGTAAGGCCAAACAGGTTAATGGAAGTGCTTGTTCTGTGCCGTGTCAGATGGCGAAAAGCGGTTTTCAGGTAGTTGCGTAACATATCCGGAGAGTATATAGGTGTGGAATGGTATGTGTGTTTACGCCTTGAGCGTTTAAAAGCAAACGGACGAATAAACCCTAATACATCCAGCCAGTAGTTCCATTGAGCCTTTCGCTTTCCTTTGGTCTGTACCTGGTAGGCAAACTCTTCCTGCAAATCGCCTTGTATTTCTTCCAGTAGATCCGGATCACAAAACCGTTCAAGTAGTTTATCCGCCCAATGTGGAGGACTGTGTTTGGTAGAGTTATGCATGGATGTATAATCGGTTGAGTTACTAGCTTGTAGTATATAAATGCCAGTCGGCTGATATTTGTTCTACTTTTGCTGATCAAATGTTTTGCCAATTTTTAAAAAGTGCTTTTCCAGTGAATCAGCCTGGATTTTAGAAGAATGAGGGTAGTTGCGTGTGTCCATTTTAGGACGATATTGTCCAACATCGGACGCCATTGTAAGCGACTATTTTCCTGTCCTATCGATTTCTTAAAAGACTGATTCAAATTCTGTTCAAACACGTCTAACAAAAGTTGAGACAGGTTTATCAGTTGGAAATAAAAAATGATCTGTATTCGGATCATTTTTGCTTTTGACCGGAATACCGATCACGTTGAAAAAATATTCGAATAATGGTCAATTTCTTTTTTGACCTTTATTCCGTTCATTGACTCTGATGACTGGAACTACAGTCATGTTTGAATAGTATTCAAACTCCGGTTATCTTTTACAAATATTGGTATTCAGGTTATATCTGATGAGTATCAGATTTTTGATAGTAGAAGCAGATTGTGGCTAACTATTCTGCTTGCTGGTGGAAAATAACTGTCTACCTAGCCACATCCCACAGTAGATAAGCCCTGCGAATGCTGCTAAAGTAATAGCCATAGGTATTGCCAAACTCTTATATAACGCATTAAAAGTAAACTTCTGATCTTCTCTTTGTACATGCCAGAGAATGAAGAAAAAATATAGTGTATGATACGCCAGCAGGGCGGTGAGTAGAAGTAAAAACCCTGCCGCTATTTTACTACGTTTGCTCAGATAAGCCAGACCTAACAGACAATATCGGCCTAGAACAAATACTATCCAGAGTAGTACAATGAAGTGAAAGTAACCTATTACAAAATAGGTATCATGCAACTGAATGTCAATTACATTTCCCTCGTCTAGTAAGAAACGAACATCAAAAGAAGCGAAAACAATACTTGTAGCAATTCCTAACAAAATAACATTCCATAAAAGCTCTTTTCCTAACTTTGTTTTTAATATCATGAATACCAATACGTTGAGGATATTATGTAAAGGAGGAGCTAGTAAAGCTATATATTTTCTGTAGAAATTATAAAATAAAGATGTTTCTTTTTGGACGTTTTATGAATTAAAGATTATAAGATTACATGTATGCAAACTATTCTAAAGAAACTTAAATTAATTTATGTTCCTTATCTGATAATAAGCATTGCTTTTATTGTACTCTATTCATTAATAACATGGCTGCTTTTTTACAAATTTAGTGTTTTTTCTATCAGAGAAGATATTCTACAAATCTGGTTACCTCTGGCTCTTCCCTGGATACTTATTCTGATTTGGTTAAGTCGACGGATTCGATTGCTTGTTTTGACAGGTGCCAATGGAAACAAACCTTTTTTATATCAGCTGGTAGTATGGGGAACAATGGCAATTCCTGCTATTATTACTCAGAATTACCTGGAAAGTGCATCTGGTGACCTGCTGCAACTGGATAATATTCATGAGATTGTTCAGCGCGAACCTGTTAAATACTATACATTAAAACACTTCTATATAGATAAACGCAATGCCACGGCAAGACCTGATTTTGTGGTAAGTGGGAAATACAATGAAGATCTTAATATGCATTTTTATGTGGCAGTTCCTATCTTGAAGGATCAAGCCGATACGATGAATGGAACATGTTATGGATGGTTGGGAAGAGAATATTCCAAACGTATCAGTAACCGACTGGATAGTAAAGAGAAAGAGGAAAGTTATAAAGCCTTTGCCCTGCAGACTGAAAAAAATTTTGAGCAAGAAGATCTTACACAGTTTGTTTATCTTAACAAAGTAGGAAATTCAGAGGCTGGAGCTGTTTATCGGGAAGCCATTAAAAGCTCTACCAGGTTTATACACAACGATTCGCCTGTATTTATTCCCGTAAATGCCCCTTTTGAGCAACGAAATGGAAATACGTTTGCCTGGATCTTTGGCGCATTGGGTATTAGTGCCTGCCTCTTTCTGGCTATGGTTCTGATCCCTCAATTTAATGAATCAGAAGTAGATCGTTTTGAACGGAGCCTACCTCCGGAAGAGAATGAACTGAAAGAGATTTTCGACCTGTTTATACCCACAACAGACTATTTTGTTACCCCCATTCTGATTAATCTGAATCTGCTGGTATTTATAGTCATGGTTTGTTCAGGACTAGGCTTTATCTCTTTTAAAGGCCCGGATCTGTTACAGTGGGGTGGTAATTTTCGTCCGCTGACCACAACAGGAGAATGGTGGCGGTTGGTGACCTGTATGTTTTTGCATGGTGGATTGATGCATATTCTGGCCAATATGATGGGGCTTTTATTTGTTGGAATCTTTCTGGAGCCTGTATTGGGTAGAACAAAATTTCTGATTGCATACTTGCTGACAGGCATTCTGGCCAGTTGTGTCAGCCTTTGGTGGTACGAGGCTACTGTTAGTGTGGGTGCTTCCGGAGCTATATTTGGTTTGTATGGTGTTTTTCTTGCCTTACTGCTGTTAAAGGTCTTTCCTGCAGAGTTTGGAAAAGTCTTTCTGGTAAGCACACTTATCTTTATAGGCTATAACCTGTTAATAGGAATTATGGGCGGAGTAGACAATGCGGCTCACATTGGGGGACTGGTTAGTGGGTTATTGCTAGGGTTGGCTTTTTATCCGGCGATAAAAAAGGAGATGGAAGAAGTCGAGGATCTGGACTTTTAGTATATATAATTTTCTTAAAATAGTTATGTTAAAGGGAAAAGAATGGCAAGTTCTGATAGGGATAGTTATATTTGATCTACTTACAAAAATAGTAGCAGCCTGTTATCTTCCTTATCAAGAGGATGTGTTTGTTATTGGTAATAAGATAAGCCTGTACCTGACTTATAATGATGGTCCAACAGGAGCACAGGCAGAAGCTTTATTGAATAGAGAGAGTAATCCTAACCTTGTAATCATTTTATCCTCTGTTAATGCTCTTATCTGGCTATCCTACTTTTTGTTTATCAGAAAAAAAGCGTTAAAGATGATATACAAAGTATTAATTGGAATAGCTGTATTCTTCATGGGAGCATTTCTAATTGGAATAGCTCAGCTGCTATTGGCAAATGTATTTATCTCTTCCTGGTATGCTGCTATAGTAGCAAAGATTGTAGCTTTACTACTTTACGGTACATTCTTTTCTTTAGCTCGTAACCAGTGGATAAGGTACTTTCTTATTCTGATTTTAGCCTGCGGAATAGGTAATCTGTTAAGCCTTTTCTATCCACCATTCAACGTTATTGATTTTATAAATGTAAAAGGATCGTATGAACTTCTTCGGATAGGTGTCTTTAACTTTGCAGATCTGTCTTTTGATATTGGAGTGATAGGTATTATCGCTTCATGGATTAGTATGCTTATTCATAAGGTGAGATATACCTATGTTCAGTCTAACTAACTATCTGTAATTCTTAAGTAAAACCAGTATAGAAGAACTTCTTATATACAACCTGGATAACTAAGTTAGAATGAAGAAAAAGAGATTACAGCATCAGGCTAATGTTATTTGTGAGATGTTTTGTGGGTGGAGATTGGAGGAAGATTGCCAGATATTGCTAGAACTAGGAAAAGGAAAGTTAGATTGTGATATACTCTCTCAAAAGGCCTATTGTGATGGAGTCGCTAGTGAATTACAGATTGTAAAGGCAATATACCAATGGCTCCAAGCCGACTGGCTACAAAATGGATTTGATCAACAGTTGATACAAGAAGTTAGATTAGCTGTTGACTTTCAGGTTGCTAAACAACAATATATATATAAACAGGAGGTTGCTCACTTTATAGTTGATTGTAAAAGTGAAATTAGACTAAATGATCATGTCTACATTGCATTCCTCTCTAAAGATTTTGACAGAGTATTGCCTGTTTTGGTTTCCAGGAGCTTTACCTCTGCAATTCAGTGTACAAGAAAAACGAAACAAGTCGGAGTGGATCCAACTCTGTATATCTACTTTACAGGAATTTATAGACCTGGATCTGCCGGAAATGAGGATGCTGAATACATGATGCATCAGATAAACCATTGCATTGATTCTGAGCATCCTCAGTTTGTTATTGTTGATTTGCGGGAGTTAGTATATACCTGGGGAAATGCGATTACACAGGCATTTCGGATAAGATCCTTAAAACAGCAACCATTTGTGGTGCTTATTAGTGAAAAGTCCCAGGCGTTAGATTCTGATTTCATCAAAGAGCTGGCAGGATGCTCATTTTATCTGGATGAACAAACAGCCTTGGATGTATTGAAGCAACAGGTTTCTGTAAACAGATCGAAGGAGTAACTCTACTGTGTTAAAGAATACTTCGTAAACAAAGCACTGCCACCTCCAGCTGTAGGACTACAGGCATAGATCCCAGCCTTTACAATAGCCTCAGCCTTGTGCAAATAGGCAATACGGATTTGCTCAAATGTAGAACCCTGATAGCAGGCATAGATCTCTATATTCTGTCCTTTGCGAATGATCTTGTATTCTATTTCCTGTATACCTGCTGCTACCCGTTGTGTAGACCAGTCTGAGTAGCCAAGGTTAGTCACTACCACCCCCAAATGTGAAAATTCAGGTGTTTCGTATTCGCAGGACGTTTTGATCCAGTTATCCTCATCTATACGAATACACAAACCTGCCTGATCAAACCGGTGTTGGGGAGTGAGGCGTACCTGGGTATACAACTCAAAATCACTTTCTGTCTCTGTGTAGTAAAAGTGGGCATTGTCATTCCGGAAACCATAATGCGTGCGTTGCCAGAAGTCTGAACCTGCATCGGGTGCGAGAAAAAGTCCATCATCCTGAAAGCGCCATATGGCAGGTTCGTTCATCCATTGATAGGAGGCAAGTGAGTCCTGAATAGTCATAGTAAGTAGATTGGATAAGGTGTTGTTGCAAAATTCAGCTTTAGAAATTACTTGGCTTAAAAATAGTACAAAAGCAGTAAGTGTACATTTTGTGGGGTATAGACATACAACTGTAAAGAAAACTAAATTGCGTTGATAAAAACAAAAAAGTTGCTAAAATTGGTAGCCGAAAGACAAAAAGTAAGAAAATACTGAACTTTCATTCTGTAAAATGAATTTTCCCTTGGAATATTGAAAAAACTCTCGGATTATGTGATGGAAGATTTTTTTGTATTAAAGATGTTTTTGCGCAGAATAGGATAATTGCTATAAGAAAGAATCAACCTGTACATTACTGGAGTAGACAGATTTTTAATTGCCAATGGTTAAGAAAAGGATAAAAAGAGGGCTACGCATTACCCGCTATGTTATTTATAAAGAAACACTAGTAGATTATCGGGAACATATATGGTCGTTTATTGGAGCATTTGTAGGCATTTCCTGTATTGCCTTCTTACAAAGTAAAATGTTTCCCTATACAGATACTGTTTTTCTGATCGGATCTTTTGGAGCTTCCAGTGTATTGATTTATGGGGCTATCCAAAGTCCATTGGCACAACCCCGAAATCTCATCGGCGGACATGTACTTTCGGCTATAGTGGGTGTTTCTGTCTATCAGCTATTGCCTGATATCCTTTGGTTAACAGCACCACTGGCAGTTTCTTTGTCTATTGTATTAATGCAAGTGACCAAAACACTGCATCCACCCGGAGGCGCTACCGGACTCATTGCTGTCATTGGATCTGAAAAAATAAAACAATTAGGGTATTGGTATGTGATTTCTCCTGTACTTACAGGCTGTCTGATTCTGTTGGTTGTGGCGCTTATTTTTAATAATATGACTGCTAACCGAAAATATCCAACCAACCGAAAATTTACCCGTTTTTTGAAAAAGAGCTGGCCTAAACTGAAGAGGTATAAGTTGAAACGGCAACGCTACTCATTACCCTCCGAATCGCACTAGTTACTTTTTTCGTTGCAGATATTCTTTGTAGTGAAACAGCTGAAATAGTTGTTGTGTAAAACGTATTTGTAGGGTCAGATAGTGATCTGCATGTGGTTTCGGATCATTGGTAAGACTGGTGCCATCCAGCAGGTCTGTAGTTGTAAAATGGTAGACCGCCTCCAAGCCCAGACTTGCCTGATCTGTCAGTCGCCAGTTCGCTCCAATGCCTATAGGAAATGTAAAAGCAACAGGGCTGCCAGTAGCTGCTAACATAGGTTTGAGCCACTCCTGAGTTGAAGCATCTGCATTCACTTTTGTGCGATAATACAACACGCCGAATCCGGCAAGGAAGTAAGCATCCAGACTACGATTATATTGTTCTCCTATGGTTTTTGATGTGGTATTAATCTGAAGTGAGATAGCAGATCCAAACAAATGAGAATGAAACGCTAAATCTCCCCATGTTCCCGGCCTCGCCCTGGCTTGTAATGACTGATAACTATTGTCCCAACGAACAGAAATGTAGTTCGTAAACCGATAGGACAGTCCTGCACTTAGGCCAATATTGAGATAATGATGTTGTAGGTCGCTATCCTTTAGTCTGCATATATCACCAGCATAGCCTGCCAGTCCTATTCCTGCCACCAGAGAGAGTCGATTCTGATAAGGATGTGCATAGGGTTTCAGAAAGGAATTTGAGTGTTCATTAGGGGTTTTAGCTTTAGTTCGGCTACCCGTCTGGCTATACGCAGGTAAAAGACAATACACCATAAGGCAAAAGGCAAGCAATAGCCTACCCCTTGTCTGATGGAAACACTCTTCTTTTAGCAATGAAAAACCCCTATAATCCATTGCTAATTGGTTTCCCCTAAACTGATAAAGACAAAGATCAGAGTTGTGATAAAATTTCATCCAGTTCTTCTTGTGTGACAGATGTAAACTCCATAGGTACCTGTAACGTTGATTGAAGAGAAATGTTTTGTCTGCCAAGCCAAAGCGTTTCTCCTGTTTTAGCCAAGGCGATCAGTATTGCTTCTTCATCCAATGGTAGATGGCTGGCCGGGATGAACACACCATTTATCTGTACAGTTGAAACTACTGAGTGAATGTTGGATGGAATCACAAAGAGACGTACCTGTGACAGAGCAGGCCCTTCACCAGAAGTCTGCAAGGAAATCCGTATATTGGAAGCTGCCTCTGAGTACACATAGGCTGGACTTAGCCAGGTATCCAATTGATTACTGATGATGGTGTAGTACTCTGGTGTGGAACTGGCTAATGCACCCAGCTCTGTCCATGTGGTTTGAGCATCTTCTTTGTAAAAACGCATTTTGGTATGATCCGTTTTTGTACGTTTGGTTGGAATCTTTAGTGTGAAGTTTTTTCCTTCCAGCATTTGAAGCGTATCTCCGTTGTATAGAATCGTAAGCATTACCTGACCACCTGTTTCAAGCAGCTCTGTAGCAGATATGGTAGGTTTTCCAAACAGTAGGATTTCCTTTTTGCTGGTTAATAGCTTTAGATGTACATCTACTACACAATTACAAGGGATGTCAGAACCTTTTCCGGCAACACATAACTTGGGTAGAATAAGTATTACTCCGTCTGGTAACGCAATTGTATCTGTTTCCGAAACATCTGATTTTGTACTATCTATAGGTATAGGAGTGTTGGGAAGAAATACCTGGCCTGGAGGTAATAGAACAGATGGATCTGTAGGAGATACCAAAGCCACATAGTTGTTGCAGGCCAC
Organism: Xanthocytophaga agilis; assembly: GCF_030068605.1. Taxonomy (NCBI): domain Bacteria; kingdom Pseudomonadati; phylum Bacteroidota; class Cytophagia; order Cytophagales; family Rhodocytophagaceae; genus Xanthocytophaga; species Xanthocytophaga agilis. Next base: position 392,338 of record NZ_JASJOU010000002.1, on the reverse strand, counting down.
AGTCAAAATAGCCAGAAGGATAACTGCTCCTCTTATAAAGAAATAGTTTTTCATAAGACAAAATTCAGTTTGGATACATATATAGACACAGACGAAGCTTGTCGTAAAAACGCTGGCAGAAGAAGGAAAAAAATAAATAGTATAGTTTCTGTTGAAAGGGAAATGTATTATATAGTTTGTATCTGGAACCAGATAAATATAGTGAGGATCTTATCATAGATATGATTGGTAGCTTTTGCTAACAACTGCCAGATTTAAATAATACGTTGGAGGCTTCCATTACTTTGAATCCGTCTGAATATTTTTATTCCGTATTTTTTACTTTTTAGATTGGCTGTATTGTTTTGGTTTCATTCCTGTATGTTCTTTAAAGACTCTTGAAAAATGGCTCAAATTGGTAAAGCCTAGTTTGTAGCCCACATCTGAAACAGATAGATTTTCCTCTTTCAGCAGACGGGCAGCTTCTTTCATTCTGTATTCCTGGTAATAGCTAAAAATACTGTTACCAAAAATTTGCCTGAATAAACGTTTTAGTTTGGTTGGGCTCATATTGGCAGAAAAGCTTACATCTTTAATGGCTGGAGGAGTATCCAGATGTGCAAGTAGTTGCTCTTTTACTTTGTATAGGGTTTGTATATCATGACTATTTAAAGCATACAGATGTTTTTCGTTTCGCTTTTCCAGTTCCATCAATAGCCTGCAAATCAGTTCTTCTGCTTTTATTCTTAAGAAAAATAGTTCAAAGGTTTTACTAACCGACTCTGTTACAATCTCGTCCACAATCTTTTGTAAAGAAGGATAGATTACCTGTTCAAATAGTAATGGCTGTGTATTTTGTAATAAGCTTTGTAAAATGGGAGATTGTTCTGACAGGTCAAAAAGCCCACTTAAATACGTTGCGTCTACCTCTATCATAATGGTTTCTGTATTTGTGTGGATTGAAATAACATCGTCGGTACTAACCCGGCTGGTCGCAATCAAAACGGAAGGCGTTTTTATAACAGACTTTTCTTCTGATAGAATTGCTGTTTTAGGGAAGATGTTCTGAAACTTGAAAAATATCATTCTCCTGGCAGTATTGATGCCTGGATTTTCGACCAGTACATCTTCGTACAATTCGTAATTACTGATAAGCAGTCGGATATGCTCATTAAAGACAAATCCGGTACAATAACCTCTACCAAAATTTTCGGGGATCTGTAATCGTCTGTTTTTTATCTCTGTCCCCAATAAATGGGCAAATTTTACCAGTATGTTCGGCACTGTTTGCTGTTTGTCTTTATTCATAAAAGTCCTTTACGACTATTTTTAAGTCAAATGTAGATATTTTATCCCTTTAATACCTGCCAATTTTGTGTCATCAAACGATACAAGATCATGTTACTGAAAAATAAGAAAGTAGCTATTATTGGAGCAGGACCAGTTGGTCTGACAATAACCAGATTATTACAGCAAAAAGGAATAGACGTAACCGTTTACGAGAGAGATAAAGATCCTCAGGCCAGGATATGGGGTGGTACACTTGATCTACACAAAGATTCAGGGCAGAAAGCTATGAAAAAAGCTGGATTGCTGGATATGTACTATGAGTTGGCGATTCCTATGGGAATAATCATGGCTGATGAACAAGGTAATGTGTTATCCACGAGAAAGATTACACCCGAAAACCAATATGACAATCCTGAAATAAGCAGAAATGCTTTACGAACTTTATTGCTTGATAGTCTGGCAAACGATACAGTTATTTGGGATAAGAAATGCACAGGGCTTGAGCCACACGATGGAAGATGGGTCTTATATTTCGAGAATAAAACAGATGCAACTGCCGATCTGATAATTGGAGCAAATGGCGGAATGTCCAAGGTTAGAAGCTATGTGACAGATACTGAACCTGAAGAAACAGGAACGTTTATCATACAGGGAGATGTATCTCAACCTGCTATAGAATGTCCGGAGTTTTATAGTTTATGTAATGGCAACAGATTGATGAGTGCCTGGCAAGGCAATTTAGTAGTAGCCAATCCCTATAATAATGGTGCATTGACCTATGGTGTCATTTTTAGAAAGCCTGAAGCATGGAATCATGGAAAAGAAGTAAACTTTCAGGATACGAACAGTATTATCACATTTCTTTCCGACCGATTTTCACAATGGGATAAACGTTTCAGACAATTGTTCAACTCAACATCGCTTTTTGTTGGATTGCCAACAAGGAAACTGTCATTAGAGAAACCCTGGAAAACCAATCGCCCTTTGCCTGTAACACTTATAGGAGATGCCGCTCATTTAATGCCACCCTTTGCAGGTATGGGCGTGAATACCGGGTTGATGGATGCATTAACTTTATCTGATAACCTCACTGACGGAAAATTTGAAACTATAGAAGCTGCTATAAATGACTATGAGCAAAAAATGTTTGTGTATGCTTCAGAGGCACAACATAAGTCCAGTAAGAACGAAATAGAAATGCGTTCTCCCGACTTTTCATTTCAGAACTTCTTCAAATAAGTAATTGTGCGAAACAAAAATACTTTCTTGAAAACAATAAAAAAGCCCATATTCATCGAATATGAGCTTAGTTCTGATTTTAACCTTAAACCTAACCTTTGTGGTTAATTTCTCTAAAAAGCCATTTTCCCGCAAGGAGACGGCTTTTTTTATTTATATCTTAATAGATGTTACTATATTTTACTAGATATTATGAATAACTTTGTAACATATTTGTAACATGAATATGAAAAGCATACATATGGAAGATCCAATACAAATTCAAACAATTAACGCCAAATTTCGTGCCACAAAAGACGAATTAACGAAGTATGCTTATCTGGAATTAAGATTTAAAAAAAAGATTATCATTGAAAAAAATGGTAAAACAAAGGATAAAGTTAGTGCAATAATAAATCTCAAAGAATACGAGTTTCCGGTTGTTCAAGAAAGTGATAAAAAGAATGTACAAAAAATAAAACAAGACAAAGAGAAAGCAGTACGCAAGCAGGTAAAAGAAATAGTTGAACAACTTTATCTTGTTTTCAAACATATGACTTATCAGGAGTTTGAAAAGGTATATACGAAAGAGGGGTCAATTGAGCAGCTTTACCGTCAACTACAGGATGGAGTAAAAAAAGATCGGGTAATTGATAAGGCTCAATTTGAGAATATGTCTTTTCTCGAATTAACACAAAGCTTTTTGGAAGATCTGAAAGGCAAAAAATGTGAGTTCAATTCATTTAATGGTGGTATAAACTCAGTTGGTAATTATCCAAAGGCTGCTAATAAGTTTGTGGAGAGTTTAGGGTCTCATATTAGGGAAAAGGCAAGTTCCACAGCCATAGTAGATTTTGCCGAATTCAGCAAAGGTCTAAACTTTCAGTTTATAAACTTGTCGTCAGATGATATTAGTAACATTATTCGTCTGAATGCTGATAGAATGAAAACCGGCATCACAAAAGTAGAAATTGAGAAATATCTCGAGCATAGTGGAATTACATTGTTGTTTAAAAAATATAACACTAATAATAGGGATAGAACTGAAGCCTTGGCTGACCGTATCAATAAAGCCTTTTGTATTAGATTAGGTAGTTCTATAAAAATACCGGATTTAAAATCAGGTCATTTACTAAGGTTTGCGGACTACCTGGCTGCTGGAATGGCTGAAAATAAGTATATGAATTATGTGTGCAGTATCCTGGACTATGCCAAGTTTAAAATCAGCCTGGATACTAATCTGATATTCTATATGAAGAAGCAGAACAAAGTTAGTTTTGCTGAGCCGGACCGAAGGATGGATCTGAGTAAAAACGAAATTGAAAAACTGTTGGTAACACCATGGCCAAGGTATGAAGATTGGAAAAAGGCTTTTTTCTTTTCGTGTGAAAGTGGACTCAGATCATCCGATATTGAGACACTAAAACGTTCAGAAATAGTTGAGACAGAAGAAGGATTTATTATTAATAAGTTGATGAAGAAAACGAAAAAGTATGCTAGAGTACCAATTTCAGATAATGCAATGAAAATTCTGGAAGACTTTGGTTTTGCTACGAAAAAGCAGGATGAGAATGTTTTCTCCTTTCAGAAAGGGATTGATCAGATGCGGAATAAGATACATGACTGGCTTAAATCAGCTGGAGTTGAAAAGAAGGTTACTTATCATTCCAGTAGACATACGTTTGTCTCAACGCTTGTCAATTCTGGTGTGGATGCATTTTTGATATCTGATCTACTGGGGCATACTGATACAGATATGATAAAGCATTACATGCATATAAAGGATATCCAAAGATTCAATGCAATCAAAAAGCTGAATATATTAGGAAAACAATAGAATATTCACTCATATTGCCAGTTTACTTTTTGATAGAATACTCATTAAATGATATTCAACAAATCCTTTATATGAGAACACGTTATTGGTTAATCCTATTATTAGGGATTCTGTTATCATTTATAACTCCCGTAATTCTAATTCAACCATCTATAAGTAAAATATTTGATTTTTCTCAAACTGGACAAATAGGTGATACTATAGGTGGAATTACAGCACCTATTATAAATTTAATTGGATCAATATTAGTGTATCTTTCATTTCGAGAGCAATTAAAAGCTAATAATTTGCAGAGAAAGGCTTTAGCTAATGAAATCAAACAGAACAGAGATAGAGAGGTATTTAATCTATTAAATATTCTTTTTCATGAAGTCACAGTAGATATTGCATCAATGTCATATGTTCAAAAGATTTATGAAAATGGTATTCTAATAGAAGAGAATATTGTAACAGGAGAAAAAGCTGTTGAAATTTTGGCAAACGATTTAAAATATAACATCAATCAGAAAAATGGCCGGACTCGGTTTGATCTTAATGAAAATATAATACCATTACTTAAAAATCTGACATCAACTATTGAATTCTTCCTTATAGAACTTAACAACTCCCAATTAAGCCTAAAATATAAGATCTTTTTCTACAAAAGGTTCTTTCGGTATTTTGAAAGTAAGCTTGCCTCACATTTTAGTAAAATCATTAAATACTCTGAGAATTATGAGCAACTTTCGATTTTACAACATAAGCTAAGATTAATTTTTTCTTCTTTTTCCTCTCTTGCCGAAGGCTATAAATTAGGAGGACATTATAGTAATATTTTTAAAAGATATCGGGATTTAGATAATCTTTAAAAGTAAAAGGTCCGGTTAATTAAGACGGACCTTATTTGTTTTTCGTGGTTTCAATGCATCCAGAATAGCGTTCTTCTTTCCTGATTCAATAAATGCAATCAAATCTGATTTCTTTAGCCAGATTAATTTCCCTGATGGTTGGTACTTATTGATCTGGCCAGTATCAATCCAGACCCGCAATGTTGGTACGGCAACACTAATAAGGATTGCTGCTTCCTCCAAAGATAAATAATCCTTCTGCGCTAGTTTGTGCTCTTCTAATAGCTGATTTGTCTTTTGCTGTTCGACTAACAGTTTTGTTAATAACTCTTCCACTGTATGATGAGATAAGAAGTCTCATAGCATACCACCAAAAATTAAAATGTTATTTGAGCTATATTGCCGGAATGGCTAAAGTTAGAAGTGCCTGGGAAGGCATCGGATAGTTAAAAGGGTCACTACTTAGTACAAAAGTACGATATAAACTTTAATTAAACAATGCTATGGATATGCTATTTGGCTTCGTTGTTATTTAAGTTTTTCATATCATCTCTCATTCTTTCCTTTTTCTTTTTGAAAAGAATGATTTCGCCAGCAATTACTTTATCCAGGAATTGATTTACTTCTGGTACATCTGCTGAAGGCAAATATTTTTTTTCGTTTCTCATCTGTATATAAGACCTTAATCGTTTTGAGGTTCAAGCTTTGCCATTTCTTCAGCCTGAAAGTTAAGATAGTCCAGAATTATCTGTTCTAGCGTTGAGTTTTCATCCTGCATATTTGTTTTACAAAAAAACTGATAGAGATTCATTAGCCTTTCATCCAGTTCAAAAGTATATTCTTTCTTTGTATTTATATTTTTCTTTCCTTTTAACTTTTCAATTAGAGCTAAAATTCTCTCATTTTTGGTTATATTGACATAACCTAACTTTTCTAATATCCAGATAATACCTACTATAGTATCCCAATTATCATGTAAAAAAGAATATGCGGCTTTACCTGCTTCTAATAATTCATGTAATGGAATTGTACTACGAACATTATCATTATCAATAGTAAATTGTTCATTATTTGAATTGTAGGCTTTCGCAAGTTTTTCGTTATACTTTTTTGCACCTTCCATTATCCAGATTACCAATTCGGGCGCGATTTCTTTTAAATTATTAGGTATTGAGGTAGCAGTATATTGGTGAGAAGAAAATTGCCCTTCTCTTTTTAATAAGTTTTCTACTTCTGTAGCTTCTTTTAGTGTTGATAAAGCTACAATTAAGGTTCTGTTATCTTCCATATATTGTATGTATAACTTAGTTAACAATGTTTCCTCCCTGATATAACTTTATCATTTCTTTGTGTTTGTGTGGCATATATAAGACTCCTTCCTTATATGCATTAATGAAATCGCATTCGAATCCCGGTTTTGAAAGATGCGTATAAAACCCTTTACTAAAACTTATTGCTGAGTCATTTGGAATTCTTGCTGAAATACCAATAGCAATTGGACCATATTGAGAAGCTCGCTTTGCAGGTTCATAAGAATAACATGCGTTGAAAATAACTACCCTTAGTGGAATATTACTTCTCTGAAAATTATCGAATATTGAATCTAACTCATCGTTTTTTAAACATGAAAAACCATTCTTCTCTTCATTCAACATCCATATTCCTCCAGTTTCAATACCAAGTTTCAGTAAATCTTCATCTGTCATTTCTCCATGCCCTGAAAAGTGTAGGATATCTGGGCTACGATCTTTGATATATCGTATAAAATTATGTTTATTTATATTTCTTCGGATAATAACATCAAATATGTCTTTTTTGTCCTGTAGCATCTCTATAATCTGACTATGCTCTCTTTCTAAGTTTAATTTTTGTTTGGTCTGATCTACAACATCTGCCGTCAACATCAAAATACATTGAGATTTTTTATGGTTATTAGCTTGGGATTTTTTCTTAAAGAGTTGATCGTTTTGATAAATCTCATTTATTTTTAATTTGTCGAGCGAATAGGTTATAAAACATCTTTCATTTAATTCAAAATCCCCTATATCTGGGTTCCATATATAATCTATTATGCATAGGGTAAAATCTCCTTCATAATATTCAAAACTATATGTATTAAAATGTCTATCAGTCTTTTCTCCATTAATATATGGAAGCGAGCATGAACCAGCATTAAAGGTTTGCAGGCTTCTTTGTTTTAGTTCATTGAGAATCTTTGAAACTATTTTCTGAGCATTATCTGCAAATAATTTACGTTCATTTTTAGTAAGGTTGTTTAAATAATTTAGAATCTCATTATAGTTGTCCTCCTGTTCTCTTTTTGTTCCAGTTTTTATAGCATCTATTAAATAATTTAAACTTTCTTGAGGAGTGCCTTTAACTATTTTGTCCATTTTACTGATGACATTGTGGATACTGTCATCTTGAATTAGAAGTGTTTTAATTATGGTAATTATTATTCTTAATGGTTTAGAAATCTTTTTTCCTTTCTTTATACTAGTAATATCAATCAGCTTATCTTCTCCTATTTGTAGAAGTAACTCATTTATCAGATATCTATCAACTGCCCTCTTGTCAAAAAAATATGTGTATGTGTTTTCTGTCTTTTCATATATATGTCTATGCCCACTAAGTTGAATATTAAAATCCATCATAGCCAAATTTGACAGAAACTCTTTTTTCTTATTATTTGATATAAAGTCATATATTTTTTCCTCATTCTGAAAAGGGTGATGTGCAACGAGGAATTTGAAAGATTTTCTAAACTCAACAGATGAAATAAATGCACCTGATTTGACACTCTTTATTAGTGTTCCTGCACGTCCCTTCTTTATAAGGTTATTAATCTGCACTGATATGTAATGTAGGTAGTTAGCTTTAAGTTTATTATTTGAATCATCTTCACCCAAAATACTTGTGTTTACATATAAAATAAAAACGCCCACATTCTCCGTTTCAGAAAGATCAAACCAATCATAGACAAGGGGCTTTCTTTTACTAAATAAATGATTTCCTGCAAATTCTTTATTGTAAGTATTTAAACCTTCAAAATAGATATCCTCTCCTTTTTTTAAACTGGTTTTATTATGTATATAATCTCTATTTCCTGGGACTACCTTAAGTTGTATATCATTGTCAATATTAAGTCCTGTTTTGTTGCCGCCACTTAAAGTGATTGATCCGTTTAACCATTCTCGTGCTTTGATGAAACTGTCAATCTTAGCATCATTAGTTAAGTCTCCAGTAACAATAACCCTATCAAATGTTTCGGATTTATAAAATTTCTCAATTGCTATCAACTGTTGAATGGAATAAGTTGGATTCTCTATTAATTGAGAGAAATGCAAATCAGAAAGATGTAAAAATCTAATCATTATTTGATGTTTTAGTCATCCCAAAAAACAATAATGTTTTTATTTATATCAATACCACAAATGAGGTATTTTATAAAAAAAGCTACCCTGAAACAAGGTAGCTTTTATAGTACATGAACAAATATTAACGAGTTGGATTAATTATAAACTGATTGCTGAATTAATTAATGATTTTGCCAGAGAACTCTCAATAATTGGCGAATAACCTTTGTTGAGACTGGTTAATGTAAAGGTTTTACCAGCTTCATCACCAGCAGCTGTGCCTGATCCATCAGTACCGGCACTGGATTGTAAACCATTTTGTAATCCCAGTACTCTCCAGGTCCCGTTCTTCCGTTCTACCAAAGCAATGTGTTTACCTAAAAGCAAACTATGAGCCTTTTCCAAACCGGATTCCGTATTGTCTGATACAGTAAAGTTTAGAGTCTGAGTCATAAAGCGATTGGAGCCTTGTCTGGTATATTCATCTGTATAGCCAGCCGAATCTTCCGCTGCAAATATTTCGTTGAATTTAGAGGAGTCAGTTATTGAAATTCCAGTGATTTTGGTTCCACCAGATGTAGCTGTATAACCGGATACCTTTTCATATCCTATCACTGCTATACGGTTTACACCAGCAACATTGAAATCGCAATTGCTACCCCCGAAAGTTGATGTTAAAAAACATGAAGGCATTTATATATAAGTATTAAAAATCTATTTAGTGTGTAAAAGCCTGATGAACCTATCTTCACCAGGCATTATTGGAATTAGGCGTATATTACTTTCTGTTTGCTGATAAGAACAACAGAACCCAAAGTTGCTACCGCTTTGATGAACATTTGATCACCGTAATTTGTGACCTTGCCAATCTCGATTTCACCAATATCACTTAGCAAATCAGTACCCAGTACAATATCAGACCAACGACCAGCAATCATTACATTTTCTGGCAATGGTACAAATTCAATGCGGATACCCAGGAAGTCAAATGAATCACCATTTACACCGAATACATCTCTGTACTGTTCTGCCTGGTTTGCTTGTTTGATTAATTTGCGTACAGACCATGGTGCAAAGATTACTGCTTCGCCAGACTGTTCAACAGCTGCTGGGATAGCCGTATATACTTTGTTAAACTCAGTTTTTAGGTTAGAAATAGTCAGTGTAGTACCGGTTACGTTGATAGTATCCGCTTTCTTCACAGCTTGCGCCAATACACCATCAGTTAAATCAGGTGCTAATGCTGCAATAACTGTTTTTTGGTTAGACGGAGCTGAACCTGATGCAATGGCTGTTTTGGTTGCAGATGCAACACCTTGCCAGTATTTCTTTTCATAGGATAAACCTAAACGAGGGATAGAATAAGAAAGTACAGCCTGAGTGAACTCATCAGAAGTGACATTCTTTGCGCCAGCAGACATAGATTCTTCAAAACGAGTGTTACGAAGGTCATCATAGGTAAAAGTGGCCAGAGCCATTATCTTTTTAGGGCTGATCAATTCGTCAGCAGCTGACAATGCATCTGTATATTGAGTGATATCAGGACTGGAAGTATAACCTGACCAGTTTATATCTCCACCCATAGTGGTTACTGGGCGTTCAGATTTAACGTTATCTAATACACGTACTACATTAGATCTACTTACTGTATTGTTTGAGTATAAAATTTCTGAAAAAATCTCTTCAAAATGTTTTGCTTTAAATTGGTTGGGTGAATAAGTAAAAGCCATTTAAGGTTTCATAGTTGTAATTTATTTAGGGTGGTTTCCAATAAGTTGCCTTATTGGAAAAGACTTATTTTGCCAGTTCACGAGCTATTTTCAATCGCATTTGGGCTTTTGAAAGCTTCTCTGGTTCAGTGACTGGATTTGCAATAATTTTTTTATCGGCTGGTTGTGATTCCAGCTTTGAAAGCTTTTCCAGGATAGAATTCAATTGAGTTTCATGTTCTGATAGCTTCAATTTTTCTTCTGAAAGTTGAGATTCGAGTTGTTGAGTACTGGCCAGTGCAGACAATACATCTTGTGGGGATAGCTTGCTGGTAAGTTTGCCAGATGCAACCGTAATTACGCTTCCATCGGATAACATATGTAACCCATCAGGGGCTGGGGATAGGCTACCATCTTCAGCAATGACTGATACTACATCTTCTGTAATATCGATTGCAGTACCATCAATAAGGCTGACACTTTCTAGTTTGGTTTCAGCTTCTGGGGCTGGTTCAGGAGTTGGATTTTCTTCTTCCAGCTTTGTTTCTGGGGTAGGAGTCTCTTCAGCTTGAATTTCCTGTTCAAACAGCTTCTCAATTATTTTTTGGAACTTATCTTTGATTGTCAATTCATAAAAATCTAACTTTAATTAGGTGTGTATTCTTCACTATACATATGTATAATATGAAAACTTGGTTTTATCCGATATGAGTAAAAATTTATTTTAAAATATCTGCCAACAGATCATCCATTAATTGATCCAGGGTTGGTTCTTCATCTTTTGGTAGCTTAGTTTCAATAGTTTCAAAGACTCCTTCCAAACTAAAACCGGTAACCTCATTCGTTAATATTTTTTCATTCCAGAATTGGGTATCTGATACATGATATGTTGAAAGCCAGCTTCCAACAGGTAAATCAAAACCCAACGCAACGGATTTATCGTTTTCTGAGGTCTTGATCCAGCTTTCTATCAGAGTTGCACTAACTGTATACTCTGAATTATGATCAAAATTGGATAACTTCAGATTACCGGTCTGAGTATGAAACTTATTGCGGATCTTTTCAATTGTATCAGATGAAAATCGGATCATGTACATCTCATTTCCATTCATTCTAGGTATGAGTTTGTCAGGGATGATTACTGCAGATGTCAAATACTGTTTGTATTCATCTTTGGCAAATAACATAGGTTCTTTGGACAGCTTAATAGCTTCTACTTCCATTGCGGGAGATTTGACAAATGAAACCAGTTGTACACCTGTTTCATCTTCATCATTAATTCGGATATCGTATATTTTCATAGTTTTAGCTTACTGAGTATTCTTTAATGTTTGTTATTTGTGCTTGTTTTTTGGTGATTTCTGTCACATCAACTTGAACTGGTCTGTTAGCTAGTGCGGTATTAGTTTGATTCAATCTTTTCAATTCAGATAATATCTCAGATGCAGAATTATTTGATTGATTAATCTGGGTTGTTGTATTCAAGTCCGGAATTACGCCTCCTGTTTCCATCTTCATTACAGGCACCGCTTTAAAGCGAACTTTATCACCCATACGGTTGATTGTTTCCAGTGCAGAAAGATTATTAGCTGTAGCACGTTTGTTTGTGACATATTCATTCCCTTCTACTTCTATGCCGGTATTACCAACTGGTATACCACCATTGGAATGACTAGGTCCGGAAAGCAGACCTCCATCAGCCATTTTAACCTTTGTGGCTAATTGTTTTGCGGATGCTACAGCAGCCACAACTGCGGCTAATGCGGCCACAATCGCAATGATGTTACCCGGAAAAGGCACTTTTGAACCACTTTTAATAGCTTCTATACCAGCTTGTACAGCACTCACAGCGGTTGCAGTCTGGTTAACTGCTGTAGCTATTTGTGATAACCTAGTTGTGACTTGAATTTGCTTCTGAGTCTCTTTCTGAAGTTTGGCTTTTTCTGCTTCTGACTTCTTTTGTCTGGCATCTTCAGCTTCCCGTTCTGCTGCTAGTTGTGCACGTTTTTCACGTTCATCTTCCAGTTGTTGAATGATTGCTTCTCTCTGTGATCCGGTAGCTTCCAGGAGTTTTTCTTCCAGACTATTAATATTGTCAGCTGCTTCTTCATACTGCTCTGTCAACTGGTCAATCTTTTCCTTACTCTTCTCAATTCTCTCATCTATGACTTCAATCTGAGAGTCAAAAGATTGTTGAAAAACAGAAATCAATGTGTTGACAGCTGTAAGGGTTTGGGAAGTAATCTCAGATAATCCCGTTATATACTTTTCACTGATCTGTTTTTGGCTGGAGTCAATGATTTCTTTGCGCTTCTCTTCCGTTGCAACAGTTATTTCATAGATGTTGTTATAGTAATCTGTATTCAAAGCAAGTAATTCATCATTAGTCAGTTTCTCTTCCGATTTTCTGCGTAGTAACTGGTTTCGTAGTAGTTCAATGTGTTTGGATTCAGATTGTTTTAATGCTTCCAGTCTCTTTTCTTCTGTAGCAGTTGTATCATCTACTGTGAACCCCAGTCTACGAATGGATTCCTGCATAGTTTTTTCCTGTGCATCCAGATTTTTCTTTTGAAGTTCTTTTTGTTTTTCAGAAGCTTCTTTTTGAATATCCAGTACAGACTGATTATAGTCTTTTTCAATTTCCAGTCTCTTATTGGCTGATTGCAGGGTAATCACTTCTTTCTGTTTGGTTGTTAAGTCTTCCTGAGCCAGTTGTTGCTGGGTGGTTTTGTCCAGAAGTACCAGTTCTTTTTGACGAATATCTGCCAGGATTTTTAACCTTTTAGATTCTGGCAAGTTGTCATCATCCAATAAGGTTTTTTGGGCATTCAGTTTGGCTTGAAGTATATCCAACTCTGCCTGCAGATCTTTTTGCCGTATTTCTTTTGCCTTATCAGCCAGTTCTTTTCGTTTGGCAAGTACAAGGATTGTTATCTCACTTTCTTTATCAAGTACTTCCTTCTTTTTATTCTGGTAGTCTTCACTTTCAATATCTTCAATTGCTTTTAGCTGAGATTTAAGCAATTTTAATTCATCATCAGCAATCTTTTTACGAATAGCAAACGAATCCTTCCCTGATGCTTCCTGTTGGGCTTGAAGTCTCTTGTTTGAATCAATAGTTAACTGTAGGAGTTTATTTGTCGCTTCTTCGGCAAGTTCTTTGTTCTTTTCATCAACACCACGATAGAATGCAGCCGATACAGATGAACCAAACGAAGAAAAGTCTTTCAGGAATTTATCCCTTGCCGCTTGATCGAAACCACTTGTAATTACGTCGAATGCATTTGAACCTAATGTGACGATGGATTTAAAGAATTGTTTGCCGGCTTCCAGTGCACCGGAGAACAATTGTGAGAAACCACCTACTTTCGTTTCAAAGAAAGTAATGGCTTTGTTAACAGGTTCAAATGATTTGGCAAATGCAATTACTTTGGCCTTAATGGTATCAAAATTGCTAATGATAGCCCCTAATGCAATCAGAAATATACCAATCCCTGTACTAATGATCGCTGTTTTCGTTACCGATCCGAATAGCTTACTGGCAAGTGTTGCTTTTCCTGTATTTTGGGCTACTTCTAAACCTGCACTGGATAGTCCCAGCATAGATTTCAGGTTCTTCAGGTTTTCACCTGTCAGACCTTCCATTAATGACTTATATCCTTGCAAGGCCAGTAATACAGTTTCAACAGATTGCTGATACTTCTGAACCTGTTCTTCACTTAACCCAATAGATTTACCAAAAGCAGCACTGGCAGCAGTTGCAATAGAAAATGCACCGGCTAATGATTCTCCAGCTGCTGCAATAGTGCCTAGTTTTTGTTCAATGGTTAGCTTCTCAACAGATTGTTCAAAGATTTCCATCTGCGTATTTGCAGCCTGAAGCTTTCTTTGCAGATCAGAGAATTCTTTAGATCCAAACTTGGCACTATCCAGTTGGTTTTCTAATGATTCGATTTCTTCTTTGAGTTCACCTATACTACTGATTGCGGTAGTAACTCCGTTCAGGACTAGTTTGTATTCTTTTGTATTTGCAGCCAATTACACGATTAATTTGAATATAGTTATGTCCGCTTCTGCGGTTTGAGGACGGAATTTTTCGATTCTATCCAGCAAGTAGAGATCACTATTTAATTTTAACAGTTGCCTACCACTCATGTTCTTAAATAGTAATGCGTCCATTTTAATTGGTCCGGAAGTGAGAAATGATTGATCCAGATTACGGTATGTTTTCTTATATAGTCTTTCAGTAATTGATTCCGAATTAGTTGTAAGATCCAGACCATAGTCTTGCATAGTCTGAGTAAGGCCAGAATTGCCAATGATGTTTGGATCTGTTGTAAATGAAAATCCAGTTACAGCTAATAGCTTATAATCTTCCTGTAAATAGTAATCCAGTTCATATACTGGTTGCTGATCCAGGGCAAAAAAGGTTAAATGAGGAATAGATTTTCCTGTTGCAAAAAACGATCTGACAAACTTTCCCATTGGTAATACAGCTTGTGATCCCTGATCCAGATAGTATTGTTCGTTATAGTAGCCTCCATAGAATAAGGCTAATCTGGGTGTATAGTTGAATCCGTTACTATAGGCAATACTGGTTAGGTTTGCCATTTTATAGTTATCTGAGGTCAGCACAAATGGAAGTGTGGCTGAAAAAACATAGTCACTATCAGATAGCCAGTTTCTACGAAAGAAATACAACGGTGCAAAGGGGATTGTCTTCGCTTCTGTATTCATTGCTGAATTAACCAGCTGATAATAGGTTTGAGTTTGACCAGTAGCAACTGTTTTCAACACATAATCATTACTATCATTTGCATACAAAAATTGAGAAGCCAGGACTGTATCCTCATCAAAAGGTTCTTCTTTGAAATCATTCAGATTTAACCTTTTTGACAGATCAATGATGTTGTTCTTATTCAGGTCAAAGAATTCATCTCTACGATAGAAGGTAAGTGTCTTTGTTTCTGTATCAGTCTGATAAAACAGATTGAATAGTTTGAATAGAGCATTGACAAAGTCAATCTTTTTCAGATTAGGCAAAAAATCAGCTGGGTTAATCTGAGTTTTGCCATTGCAGGAAGCAATAGCTATAGTATCACCAGAGCCGGAAGTGCTATTTCCTCTAAACTCAAATACAGGCTTTGTATTCTCCAATGACCAGTAGTAAAACTGAAGCTGATACTGTTTCCCCTCTTCCAGTTGTACTTTCAGGGTTTTATTTAAATGCCGTATTTCATTTGAATCAGCAGTCCTCAGATATTCACTATATAATGTGTTCGCATCTGCTTTGTATAATCCTCTTAGTGTTGGATATTGCCGTTCAAAATCCATATCCAGGAATTGAGATTCGGTTACTTCGCGAAAGGCAAAGAACAGTTCGGAACCATTGGTATCACTTATAAAATCCGATGTTCTTGACCAGGTGCTTAAACCTAGTTCGTCGTATCTGTATATGTCCCAGGTAGAGAAAAGTAGATCCAGATTGAACGTATATTCTCCTGAGTATTTGCAGGTATACGTTGGGTTGCCTCCATTTGTATGTACACTTTCTGGAGTCTGAAGAGAGAATGAGAAATCACCTTCTATAACGTTTAGATAGGGAACTATGCAACTGATTTTCCCATAGTTCAGGGTAGTAACTGTTTCTAATCTGGTTTTCAGTAGGGTAATTGGACGAGTTGTACTATTTACAAGCTTTGCAGTGTCACTTACTTTAATGGTATTGCTTTTCAACGGATTCAGCGTTCCATAATTGTATGGATTTTGGTCATCCTGGTTGGAATATAACAGGATCAATCTCCGAAAGTCTTCACTGTGCAGTACATCACCCTTAAGAGTCCATCCAGCATCACGAAATATGTTTTCAAAGATTGCACCAGTGAATAAAGATAACCCATAATCATGATAGCCAGCTGCATAGGTAATACCTTCCAATTCGTAGAAGGTCTGATAATATTCTTTGAAACTGCCTAATTTAGCATATCCATCTGGAACTAACGTAAACGCAATCTCTGATTGATGTGGATCAGAAAGATAGGAGGGAACATAATACCAATCTTCTCCCAGATAGCTATGTACAGTGGAATCTCCGGAAAATGGAACTGGAGTAAAAGACTGAATATCTCGGATAGATCCATCTCCAATAATACTGGCGATCTTCAGGTCTTTGGAGCCTGAAAGAAAACAACTATATCCATTACTATTATTCTCTTTGTGTACAAGTTCCCCATCAAAAATAATGGTATCAGCATATAATAATGTACCCTCATATACACCTTTGAACTTGCCTATCTTCTGTCTGTCGTTTTCCCGATTGAAGATTAGATTGTTGACTTTCGTATAGGGTAAAGTAAATGTATATGAGTATGATCCTGTCTTTTTTGTGGGATCATTGTAATCTGAGACAATCTTATCGAAAGCCAGATCTATTGTGTCTGATAGTTGGGCTAGTTTGCCATTGATATATAATTGAATCAAAGTGATAGTACATTTTCATTATATTGAGGTAATACATTCAATTCAATACTGAACAGCTGAAGGGTGTTATCCTTTTCATATTTGGTAGCCGTAATCATTACATATTTGCCATTAATGAAAAGCATAGGGGATAGTACCAGGTCTTTCAACCAGTCAAAATATTCCATGCTATACCATTGGGTGTAGTAAGTAAGTATTTTCTCTGTTGTTACAGTTCGGGTCTTATTGTGATCTTTAGATCCAAAGTATTGTACTTCCGTATCCAGCTTTTCAATTTTATATTTGGTTAGCTGGACCTGTTCAAATACACCAAACCGGTTCATGAACAAACATGAAATAGGAGAGTCCAGCGATTGAGTGATAATAAATGTTTTCTTTTCTGTTAGTTGCATTATATAATATATCCAGTACCAGGTTTAATGATATAATTATTGGTGTGTCTATACCATTCATTGCCATTGGAATCATATCTGGAATCCTCCAATACATAAGCAGCTGCTAATAGACTGGATGCAATAGTGGGTGTTTCCGTGAAAGAATATGATGCACCATCATTTATTTCTTCCAGGTTGAAAGTAATGGTTCCTCCAGGATTATAGGCAGTTCCGTACATAGTCACATCCAACCAAACGTCAGCCGTTGAATATGTGCCTCCATATTGATCTGGGAATGTTATGGATATATTGGCATAGCGAATGCTAGCACGTATAGTACCAATCGTAGATACACATGTACCAGAAAGGTTTGCAGTAGTTTGTCCTGATGTTGCAATTTCTGCCAGTGCTAATTGATTGGCAGCTTGCTGACTGATCAACGAATTATACTTCGCGAAAGGTACAGTGTAATTAATGGAAGTACCAGTATACCCTGAAGTACAATCATTTCTGGTAAATCCGGATTGCGCATAAGCACTGAAATAAGGTGATTGAACAGTTTTGGAAACTACTGTCTGATTCCTTTTAATATAGAATGTAATTGAACCTCCGGAATAATAACTAAACGTTTTTCCTGTTGATTGAATAGGAATATAATTGATGCCATTAGTTGAAAACTCATAACCAAATCCCTCTTCACCACCTATTAAGTCACTGATCACAAACTTTCTTTCTATGACTGATCCAGAAATTATTGTATAACCAGAATATGCTACTTGAAAATCTATGTCAGGCATTTGACAAGTACCATCATCAATAGTCGCGACATCATTGTAGTTGGGTGCATTAGGTAAGGTACAACCGTACACGATTGGATCAGCTGTGTCTAACCAGACAGCGAACCTGTCAATATCTGTAGATCCTGTAAATAAAGTTGAAGGCTTAATCCTGAATTCGTAAGTCCCACCAGTAGCGATTTGATAGGTTTTTACAGTTATATTGGTTTGTGTGAAACCTGTGATTCTGTATATATCAGCTTTTAGATTGATAGTAGAAGCAGATAAATTGTTTTTCGGGATGATTACGGAAAGAATGAATTCTTCATCATCAGCCATCTCAATAGTATCAGGTGAATTACTTAAAAACTTTCGGTTACCATTAACGTAATTTACATGCCACAACCCAAAATTGTAATCCTCCATTGGTAAAGCTGACCTGGTTGCAAATTTTGCTTTTGATTGATACTGAATAGTTTTAATCTGAGTATTGCCAGAGGTATAACTAACAGTACCAGCTTTTATAAAATAGCCTATATAGTTGTTAGAATGACCTGAAGTAATGGGTATCTCTGGATTATCCAACATAGACTGAAGAATAAGAGATACATCAAAGGATACTTTACCATCTCCAGATCCGTTTTTGATCAGAGTATCTATATATGAGCTTCCAGTTAAAGAAACCTGATTGGAACTCTGTTTTAAATCTTTACCGGATAGTTGATAGATATCACAGAAGTACAGATCACCAACCGTATAGCCAGTATCAGTAAATCCAAATTCTACTTTATTAAAAGCTGCTGAAAGGTATTGTGGTTCTTTGGTAAGAGTGATCATTTATTAAATAAAAAGTCTATCTCTGTTATTATTTGTGGTACTATTATCTGGTCAATGGCTTCAACTAATACTTGTTCCCCATATTGGATGGAAGCTTGAATAAAAGGTCTGGCTTTTATACCGTTCTTATAAATGCTATTCTGGATGGCATAGGCAAGTGCGTTAATTGAACTTACAGACCTTTTCACAAACTTGCCTTTACTGTTCCGTCCTCTTATTCGATACCTGCGAATCCAGGCAATCAGAGATTTAATAGGCACCTTCTTTATTTTAGCTTTTCTACCTTGATCAATGTTTATTGCATAGCTGGGTAGCTGTATATTGACACCATCTGTATTGAAACTTACTTTTGTAGTGTTGACAAGTCCGGATTTATCTTTCCGAAATTTATGGTTGCCTCCTTTTTCTGCAGTAATGATAATGTAGTCCTTAACCAGTTGGGCTAACTGTTGTAAGTCCTGGTCCAGTGCCGGTTTGACTCTTTCAATGGGTAATACCTGACCTGTTCCTTTGGTTCTTATTTTGCCTATCAATGCCATATCTATAAATAGAGACTGGACTAACTAAATATGTCATTACATTTTATTGGCATTTTGGTGACTGTTGCAGTAAATTCCATTCTTATACCTACAGCCTGATCAGAACCAGTTTCATCATAGGTTAGATAACTGCCATCTGATACAGATACAAACCGTTCTTTTAGTTTCTCTTTGATCTGGGAAAGGATCTGTTTACACTTGGATAGTGTTAGAATACGTTGGTTTTCTACATCAAATCTGTCCAACACATTCAAAGCAATGCTATACTCTTCTGTTTGTTTATCTTCCTGAATTTGGAATGGTAATTCAAGGAATGCCAACGGATATAGATTCTGATCTGCAAAGTCTGCTGTTTCTCCATAATCTACTTTAGCTATAGCTGGATGACTAGCAGATACTCCGGTTACAGAACAAAAGACATCCAGTAAATCCTGTCCTGCATTTTTATTAAACTCCATTAAAGGTTTTCGATTTTTAAACTTTTATTTAAGGACTCTCTATCCATCCTGTAAACCAGGTAATCAAAGGCTGTCATGACTGGGAGATTTTCGATAATAGGAATTTGACCAGGAGTTTCTGCCACCATATCATAGATATAACTCCACCAACCGTAGGCTTTCCAGAATTGGGTTTGTAGATCTTGTTTAGTTCTTTCAGTGTCTGAATTAGGTGTTTTCTCATCTCCGTTACCAGTAAATAGTTTTGGAAATGTGCTTCTGATTGTCTTGAACTGGATAAAAAAAAAGCAGCCACGCATAATACTATACTTGCAGGTAATTGTTTAAATCCTTCAGCACGTTCCATCACATCATAATCTTCATATTTTTCACCAGACAAACGTACAAGTATTGCCAGTTGATAGGGATAGGATTCTAAACCTTCCAGAACAGATGTAGATTTTTCCCAGTCAGCAAATTCTTTAAAAGTGGCTTTTTGCAGGTCTTTGACTGTATAAGTCTGGTTATTGTGTTTGAATTGTTTGATAGGTTCGAACTCTTTGGTAAGTTCTTCAAATAGTTGTACTTGCTCTATTAACTTAATAACCAGCACTGGTTCTGCATCATTGATCAGTTCTTCATCCAGGCCACTGAGTAGTGCCAGTATTTTACCGGACTTTTCCAGGTTGGAAAGTTCTGTTTGTTTCTGGATTTGGATGATTTGTAGCAATTCAGCAAATGTTAATTCTGCAAGCTGAGTTTTTAAAGTGTGGGGTTTACTATCAATTTGAAAATCTATCATTTATGCTAAAAAGAATTCTATTTGTTTACTCTTATTTTTAACTGCATATACTGTGCAGTCTACTAACTCGTCATGTTTCCCATTTGGAAAGGTGATAAGTTGGCTAATGTATTCTTCATTCCAATTCCCTTCTATCAAGTGTAGTTTACCACTTTCCGCAAACGCTGTGATGGATTCTGCACGTATGAACTTACTATCACGTCCTGGTTGCAATTCAATGACATTCCAGTTAGTTGTTAGTTTCAACTGACTGATGATGGACTTACCAGAAGATTTACCTTCGATCATTACCCGGCTTTCAGGTTTTAGATAACTGGGTAATACTTCACGTAGGTATTTCAATAGATTGGTAAAGTCTTTTCTGACATTCTGTATCCAGTTGATATATAACTCATCACCTTTATAACAATACACTAAAATACCTGTAGGGTCATTGTTCTGTTTTTCCGTTTCTGCCGGGTCAATAATTACATTCCAGGTTATTTTATCTTGGTCTGGTGTATCTTTATTTTTGAATCGGATATCAAATTCACTTCGTTTGATAATCTTAAACCAGTCACGTTTGAATAACAAGCCATCGGCTGGAGCTGGACTTTGTAAATACTGGCCAGCGTATTTGCGACTACCCAGGTTCTTTTTGTATTGTTCGATAATCTGGGTATCGAATCTATCAGGCCAAAGAAGATTATCTTTATAAAATTCTTTCAGGCTTTCCGGTTTGACATCATCAGTTAATTCGACAGGTAAACAGATATGTTCATATGACTCAGGTGAATTCTCTAATAGATAACTTGTTAGATCTTTCTCGTTTAACCGTTGCTGAACAATAATCCGTACATCACTTTTTTCGTTGTTTAAACGGTTGTAAGCCGTCCCCTTGAACCAGTTGATAGTGTTCTGACTTTCTGCCTCTGATTCAGCCTGGGATGGCATTTGCGGGTCGTCTACCAAAAGGAAGTTAGCACCTTTACCTGTAAGTGTACCTTCAATAGAAGTACTAATTCGTTGACCACCATCTATATTAATAAAGCTGGATTTCGTATTGCTGTCATCTTTTATATGAAGATTTGGAAATCTTGCTTTCAACCAATCACTTTGCAATAAGTCCCGAGACTTAACCGATAACTCAAGTGATAGTGAAGATGAATATGAAGCACATATAAACTTCAATCTGGAATCTTTCAACCAACACCAGACTGGAAAAGCCACTGAAATAATTAACGACTTGCTGGTTCTGGGGGGAATATTGATGATGATATCTTTCTGCTTTCTTTCCTTCCGGATTATACGTTCACATTCCTGCTGTAATCGGTCACATAGATACTTTATAAACCATCCATCAATGTATTCAACACCAGGTTCCAAAACTGAAAAACTTCCTTTGTAGAATTCATAAAAGGACTTTCGATATAACTCTGCTTCAACCTGGAATAATGATGCTTGTATCAATTCTTCTCATCACTTTGAGCTTTAATTAGTAATGACTGATACAACTTTAATTCATCAGTATTCAGCTTTGAAAGATCAACCTCACTATTTTGATTGAGATTAAGGTTTGCTGTTTTTACAATGCCATCAAGGCCTTCCATATTTTTAATTGAATCCAAAGTACTTTTTGCCACTCCAAGGTTTCCATCTTCCATTGCCTTCTCAAAGATCCTTTGGTATTGGAGTCTGATACGGTTAGCCGTTTTAATTGCGGATTCCTGACGGTGCTGATTTAGAATTGAGTCAGCCTCTGTCATGTACTTCTTTGCGTTTCGTTCAGTGCAATCATATTTGGCTGCAAATGCCTTAACAATTGCATTGTAACGCATACCCTGACTCATGCAATCGAAAATGAATTCAATACGCTCATTTTTATTTGCAGTTTTTATAATAGCTGGGACTTTATTCATCACTGCCAAACCCTTCTCAGTCTTACTACCCATTTACCATTTTTATATTAAAGTTTTGTTCAAACTCTTCAACCTGCATTATCAACACATCTTCCATTTCATACTGGGTATCTGAGATAATGTCAAATAGGCTTTGTGCCATTCTGGTAGTCTGAGTTTGTTGGTATTCTGCATCAATCAATTCTGCAATACTCATTCACTTTCCGGTTGACTTTTAATTAGATCACGTAGTGTTGTGATGCGTTCTTTAATGCAGGGCTTACAACTGGTAGGTCCGTGTTTTATTCCGATATGTTGGGTAAGTATATCTGCAACCTGTTGGTTTTGCTGTTCTGTGACTTGTCCGGTTTTCTCAATGTCATCCAGCAATTCTTTAATCATCTGATAGTCCATATCTGTGAGCTATATCTTCTTTAATTTTATTTACAGTTTGGTAGGTTTTCCGATAACTCCAACCCAGATCATCAGCCAACTGCTGATAAGTAGCCTTATGAACCACATAGGCTTTAAATGCACATGCTTCTAAAAATGGATAAGTACTGAATGCATACTGCATAATCGAATCATATAGGTTGAAATCATCAACAACTGACTGATCTGCAATCTGGTTGTAATACTCATTTGCATTTTTGCTTTCACGTTTCTGTCTGTTCTTTTCCTGAACCTGGTTATTTAAACAAGACAACAACAAGTACGACTCTAGTTTTTCGTAGTCGTCGGTAAAGGCTACGGAACCATTTTGTATCTTATCATAAATATTTAGTACCAGTTCAGATAATAGATCTTCAGTTGCATTAGTTTTTGTTCGCAGCCTGGACATATTGTTCGCATACCATGCTAGAAATTGTTCTGGGGTTACCAATGTTCCTTTTATTGTAAATAGGAGCAGGACTCTATTTTAGGAAGGATAGAAATAAAAAAAGCCGGATTTAATTTCCGGCTGAAAGAAGGTTTTTGATAGTCTGAGGTTTGAAAGATTTTCCGTTAATAGTATGAAAATCCAGTTCATTTAATTTATCTGCAATCTGCTGGAGAGTTAATCCATTGTTCCTGTATAAATTTGCTAGCTCTCTATGTTTTTTGTAGAAGTCTTTATTTTTTGTTTGCCTACTTAAAATAGACTTAGTTACAGAATCCGGTTTGAAGTTATTCTTACCTAGTTTGAAACCCAGTGATTTTTTTGCAGCTAATGCCGCTTTTGTTCGTTCACTTATCAGTTTGCGTTCGTGTTGTGCTAATGCTGCAAAGATATTGATGGTTAATTCATTGGCTT
Source organism: Xanthocytophaga agilis (assembly GCF_030068605.1). Lineage (NCBI taxonomy): Bacteria > Pseudomonadati > Bacteroidota > Cytophagia > Cytophagales > Rhodocytophagaceae > Xanthocytophaga > Xanthocytophaga agilis. The sequence goes on along the minus strand of NZ_JASJOU010000002.1, from coordinate 368,706 downwards.
CCGGCATATCACAGCATTGGAAACGTACTCCAGCTTCCATTAAGTTGTTGATGAAACCAACGTTTCTGGATAACCTATCCAGCTTTGCAATTACCAGTGTTGCACCTATCTTTTTGCACTCTGTCAAGGCACTCACTAATTGAATCGTACCGTTCCCTTTACCTGAAATAACCTCAGTATATTCTGACACAATTGTGCCATTTTTGCAATGACTATGCACAGTTTGACGCTGTGCTTCCAATCCTAATCCGGACTGGCCTTGTTTCTGCGTACTGACCCTATAATAAGCAATGTATTGTTTTTTCATTCTGAAAATCAAATAGTTATAAATTTTATTGAACGCCCGTTTAGCTATTTTGAAAAATCTAATTTACAAAATGCTTTTATAGGTGTCAAGAATTAATTTGTTGGTTTTCAGTGTTTTGTGATATATTTGTATTCGGTTAGGCGATTCCGGTAAAGGCCAGGGGAACTGATGATGGGGTATGCAAACTGTTAATGCTTTGCAATTTTTTGTACTACTAATGAATCTACATTTTCCATTTTGAATATTGGAATAGATTTATTGGTTCTATTATAAAGAAATAAGTATTGTTCAGTCTGCCCTATATATAATAAACTTGAAGTAGTGACAATTTTATGATTGTTGTATTGAAATGATACATTAGATATTGCATATCCATCCATAATTTCCTGAGCTTGTTGAACCCTATAACTACCAATAATTGATTTACCTATATAAAATATCATGAAGGTTATTATTAGAAGAATATTCCTTTTAAGGTATTCCTTGTAACGAAGAAGACCATTAAAAATTAAGAAAAGAAAGATTATATCGATGAAAAGAAATATTTCTTTAAGCTGATAATTCTTAATCTGATAAAAACTCATTATCAATTGAGTTATGGCAAATGAAAGGAATAGGAAAGAGAATGCACCATATACTGGTGGTTGGAAATAATTAAAAATGAATTTCCCTGCCTTTCTTAAAAATACAGACCATTTTGAGTTACTTGTTTGTGTATTTGATGGAGTTAGTGTGGATGGTGCATTCTCTTCCTGCGTATTTCTCTCACGTTCGATTTGATTATAATTATCAAGAAATGTTTTTATTAAATTACTTGTAAGGCCAATCAAAATGACTCCTGTAGAATATATCAGTGTTGGCAAAAATAGTAAGAGCAATTCAGAGCTGGATACATAACTATATATATTAACTCCAAAGGTGTCATAGTAATAATAGATGTGACAATATCCCAGATAAAGCAATGCTGCTGTTAATACGGGTATAATCTCTATAATCTTTTTCAAGGTCTTTAAAGATTGTTTTGATGATTGAATAGATTACTTATATCGAATTTGTTTGATGTCATCCATTTTATATACAGTGGTACTGCTATCCGTAGTATTGTACCAGAATACATAATCTTTGCTCTTACCTATGTAATACTGAGTGATGCTCCCTTTTACTTCTTTGTCATCAAGAGTAATAGTTACATATTTATATCTACCTAGTTTTGTATGTTGGATTAAGCTATATGTGTTACTGAATAATAAATATAAACCAATGCATAGGCCCCAGGTAAACCAATATGTAGTCCTACCAAAAGGAACATTGTATTTCATTAATCTAATTTTTACTTCTTTCAAAAATTCCAGCAGGAATAACATTAATGTAGATAGTATTAATAAACTTATTGGATGTACGGCCTTGTTTATGTGATCTCTGAGATATATACTAAAAGCTGATAATGCGATTCCAGTAAGAAAAAATGTAGCTATTACAGAATTTCGGGTATAATATGCAGTTCTCAATAAGAAAGGTCTTTTGCTAAGGTTCTCCATTCTTTCCTCAAAATGCTTATCTAAACCATGATCAAGTACCCGAAAAAAATAGAACGGAATCATTAATAAGAACCAGATAGATACATACAGATCATGTATAAAATATGTAAATACTTCTGATACATCCATATAGTCCAATATTGGCAAGTTAAATGCCTTATAATATATATGCACTTTTAGAATGCCAATAAGTAAGATTATCGATACTAGAATGGGAACGGCTTTTGAAAGAAATTCAAAGTCAATGATTGGTTTTTTCTCTGTTTTAGGCTGAGTTTCAGTTAGTGTAGTTTCTTCCATTTTTCTGAGTTAGTGATACCTTTTATGATAAAAATCCAAATTTGTAACCTTTCTACGTTTAAAAATAGTGAAAATGATATCTGGAATCGAATTATAGGTGTAAATATGTTCACCTTATTAGGCAAAAAAACATAAAACGAAAATCCAAACTTAAGTTCTATGGGACGTCGAAAATCAGCTAAAAATGATCCGGTTCTGGGTATAGCATTAATAGTTGTAGTTATAGTGGTTTTCTTTGTTAGTAAATGCTCCAGTTATTTTGCAGAAAAGGAAACAGAAGAACTTCAGAGGAAAAGTCAAGCCAGTATTGATTCCCTCAGTCGTGTGCAGGCTGAACGTGCAACCGAACGTAGATTAAAATTGGAACGAGAACATCCAGAAATTATAGCCAAAGAGAAGGCTAGGTACGAAGCGTTTCAAAAAAAGAAGTCAATAGTTGAAGCAAAAATCAATAAGATGATTGAGTCATGTTACGGTTGGTCAAAGTTTAAAGGTGTGAACCAATATAGTTTTAATACTAATTGTTATGAGGAAAAAATGCAGAAGCTGGGATTACATAAAGGCCAATTTACATATTGGTATGAAGGCATGTATCAAGGTCATCGTTTAGTAATAGAACATCATGGAGCTGTACCAACTAATTCGGGATGGTCGAAACAACGTATAGATGTGAAATATCTTCTTGATTAGTGTGTTTTTCGAACAAGAATGTGGAAAAGTTTTGAAAGGTATAAAAATGCCGGACAGTGAATCCGGCACATAGTTATCTAATCAATAATTGTTCAACCGTTTTGAAGTACTTCACTCTTTTAGTTCTTTCGATGAGGAAGAAACGTTCTATCAGTGCCAGATTTTCAATCTGTATTTCTGAATTATAGCAATATGCCAGAGCTGCTTTTTTGCAGAGATGATTTGTAGTAGATCGAAAAATATACCGGCACTTTTCTTTATTGGTTTTGGTTAGCATTCGTTGAGCATCCAGTAGTTTCTGTATGACTTCAGACTTTTGGTGAATGCTTAATAATTCTTCTGATTGTAAACAAGTATCAATAAGTTCATCAACGATTTGAATAAATTCAGTTCCGGTCATAATGCCTCCTTTCCGGAAGAAACATTCGAATAACGAATGCAAAAAAGATTACAAGTATCATCAATCTCATTACTCAACCTCCTTTTTAAATCTTTTTAGTAACCAAAGCCTTCCTTCTGGAGTTACGTGTAGGGTAAATGAACTAAAGCCTGAAGGTGTTTTAAACTGTTTCCGGATAAAGTAATTACTATAGTGGGCGTAGTATGAATATTCATACCTGTCTTTATTGGTAAAGTAGATAACCTTCTCATTAAGAAGCCTCTGATTTAATGCCTTCGCGGAGATCTGAAGTTCTTTTGCAATATCAGTTATGGTGTATGTGTTTTTTACACCGATAAGTAGGTCAACTTCTGCTTCTTTTTTTCGGATAGCTTCATTCTGTTGATCAACTACAACAGTTAATTGATTAACTTCTCTGGCTAGTTCTTTATTCTCTGACTGCAATAATTGATTTGCTTCAAGTGCTGTTGCCCATCCTCTTAATGCTTCTGGATGTGTTGGCATTCGATTAACCTGGCTGGTTATCGCAATTCGGCACTGCCGATATACTTCAAAAATTTCGTCTCGCTCACGTGCAATCAAGTATTCGAAACATTGTGTAGTCAGGTGGTATATTTCTTCCGGTCTACCTCCAAGAGGGTTTTGCAGAATACTCTGCGAAACCTGATAATCATAACCTTCCTTATACTTTTTCTTTAGTGCAGCTACAGCCGTTCTTTTTTCTGTATAACCCAATTCCCAGACATATGCTAAGTGTACAGGGAATTTTTCACCACTTTTTTCTGATTCGAAAATCAGGTTGAAATAATTTTTGATTCTTTCTAATTCAGCTGATCTGCCAGTTTTTAGGGTAATGTTGCCATTGTCTTCATTTAAAAACATTCTTATATATTTTACAGAAACCTTTTATTAGTTACTGTTCATATATAAGTAGTTTGATTTTTTGAAAAAGCTTAAAAATATTAGAAAATTTATATCAAATGGCTTATTGTAATTGAAAATTCTTTATATAGTTATATTTATATATTAGAATATATGCTGGATATCTATTTGATTTATATTAACTATCCGGCTCAGAGTGTCTTTTCTTTGGGCTTGTTTGAAGATTTGATCCAGTGACATATATAGTTTCTGTCTATCGTTAATCTGATCAAATACAGACACTATATTATTTGAAAAATGAAACTGTAGGCCCTTCTTATTAATGACTAATGTGTCACCAAACATTTCTTTTATTATCGCATTTTTTAGTCTTGAATCGTTAGTTGTCATATAGATTAAAATTTAGAATGGTATGGGTATTTCTTCAGTTAATTCTTCTTCTATTATACCTAGCTCTTTTAACGCTTTATTGATATAATCCAGCTCTTCAAGAGTATACCTAGTTGGCTGGGTATTATGCGAAGCGGAAAAATCCGCCACTTGATAATCAGCAGGTTCCGGTTCAACTTCATAACATCCTTTTTCAATTGTGGGCTGAATGTTATACATATCCTTATAGCTTTTCATAATATGATGCACCACTAAATCAATATGATCGTGAGTTGTATAGATTGCGTCATGACACGTCAGTATTTGCACATTCAGGTTATCCTTATAGATTGCTTTTGCAATAATGTTAATAAACATCTGTGCTTCTTTCCGTTGAAGGTTTCGTGCCAGTGTCCGGTAATCAGTTTCCTTCAAATGAAGGATTACTTTGAATACGTTTGGAAATTGATTCTGCATTGCTTTTTCCTGTTGCCATACCTTCTTTTCTGAATGTTTATTGAAAAAGACTTTTTCGAAAAACTTGGCTTTCCATTCCTTTCTATGTTCCTGGGTTATTCCTTCCTGTTCCATCAGGTAATCGTAAAACTTACCTGATCTACATAGTTCAATATAATGCTTCACATCATCCGGTAATGCCAGGTGGCGTTGTTTGTAATAGCTAATTAACATACATGCAAATAAGAATGGCTGGCTATTCCGGATATCTGCAAATACTAATGGGTGATTGTTTAATAGTAAGAATTGCCGGAGCTTTGACGGAAAAGAAGTGAAAAAGGAATAGACTCTATTTGTTTTGCTGTCGATGGTAAAGTTGATATCACCTTCAGCTATCAGGGTAATATTGATTAGATATGATTTGAATTTCAGAAAGTTAAAACCAGTTAGTTTTTTGGTTCTGTACTCCTGGACCTTTGCTGCAATTTCATTTTCCTTTTTCAGGAACTCAATTTCACTCAGATACAATTCATTGTTTTCTATCAAATCACTAATCTGATTTTGAGCGTCAATTATAGATGTATAGCACGGTTTGGATATGTTATAATGGTTACATACTTCAGCTACACAATACTCTAATGCTTTTTCTGTCTGGATGGATAAACTGGATAGATCTAACTGTAAGCGATTATAAAGTCTTTTGTTCAGCTTTATTTTCTGATCTTGGCTTCTATGTTTGAAGTCTTTGATCTTTTGAATGAACTGTGAATCAGTAGGAGATACCATCTCAAACTTTGTTGTTCGATACTTATCTGTTAGCCGGTAGCCTTTACTTTTCGTGGTTGTAACATAATAATTGTCACATTCAATAATACCTAACTCAATCAATGTGTTGAGTATGGTTTTATAATACCTTTCACCATACAATTCAGATAATATGTCTGAGTGTAACTTATGGAAGCTGTCTAAGCCATTATATTTTTCTGTATGCCTTTTGATATACAGTGTGTGAATAACATGATAGTACTTATCCATATGAGAGTTTAACCTCATATGTTCATTTAATTCTTCTGATTCAATGGCTAATTGTAATACGTTTTTAAGGTTTGCAGGAAGATAAAAATTCATTAAACTCTACTATAAACTTTATTTAGATCTTCGTTCCAGAATGAATGGATAGAGCCTCGAAGATGGCTTTGGAGGAGTTAAACACTAAAAGTTATATAGTACTTTGTTTATCGAGTTATCATCTGTGGGACATCTGAAATACCTTTCTATCAGTAATTTGCAGATGGGAGAGTGATCGCTCGCTGGTTTTTATATTTAAATCTGGATCCAGCAACCAGATTGGTTTTTTATTTGAGGATTGATGAACTTTAACATCAAGTATATTCTATATGTACTTAATACACTAAGTACCTAAAAGGTAACCCATATTTTTAAACTTTTTTTGCTGCAACTGAAAAAGATATATGTGATACTGAGTTAGGAACGTTACAAGTGTGATTATATGTAAAATTGTACTTTTCTAATATGATTTAGCTAATTTTGGCAGGTCCTTTTTTTTATCAATTATACTATTCTATGTGTCTCATATATTATATTTATTACGATTAATATCATATACAATAACTAATTATCATAATATCTTATATCTATTAATTTATATTGTTATTTATTTAATTTATTCTCTCTATTCTATATCACCCTCTGTCTTGACAGTAGGTGCTATTCAATTGATAATCAATTAGTTGCGAGGTGTTTTTTCTGGGGTAAGGGGGTGGTATACTACCCACTAATTTTGTTAATGAGTAGTACCTATTCTGCTTTTAACTGTAGAGTGGACCCGCTATATCATTAGGTGACTTTTCACGTTCTGGTATTAATTCATAAGATACTATTACATGATGATCCGTAAAGGTGATAACAGGATCTGAATTGCGAACCTCATAACCTTGCGGTATTCTGTTTTTGATCGCACTTAAATCCAGGGTGACCAGATTGGTATGAATAGGAAATTTTTCAATGAAATACGTTTTGTTTGCCATTGTAGTTGAGTGTTTGGTGTGTTTGTTAAATCAATTGACTACCAGGTATTTGTATTTTAGGAATAATGCTATCATATTCCTTTTCAAACTTATCTAATTTATCGTTAATAGTTTTTACAATGACTACATATTCCTCTAAATAAGTGATTTGAGTGGCAATTTTGAAAGTACCATAAATATGTACACCAATTTTGGTTAAGTAATAAAGATGAAATTTGGTATATAATACACTTTTTGAATTTGATTCTAGTGTTGAGTTTTCAAACTGAAAAAGAAAAGAAGCAAAAGAAGTAAGTATATATGAAAGTGCTATGATAAATTGTATATTCTGCCTGATACGTTTATGAATTATTTCATCTGAATCTTGGGTAATCTGAAATATTTGATCTTTCTCCAAAAGTAGTGTATCTGAAAATGCTGCAATTGCATTATCTGCTTTAAGAATGGGGTTTGACTGATAATGATATTGTTCATATTCTAATAGATGAACTTCATTCCGAAATTCATTGAACATTGTCTCCAATAGCTGGAGTTCTTCTTGATCTTTCGCTCGTTTGATCTCCTCTTTTAAATTTTCACGTTCGTTTTCTAATGCTTCTCGCTGAATTGTTAAAGCTTCTCTTTGTAACTCGTTTGCCTCTATCTGTTTTGCGATAGCTTCTGTTTGTTTTTGATTTGCTTCTACCTGTTTTTGAAAAGACAGATATATAAGAAGGCCTCCTATAATATTTATGAAGGGTGCTGTAATCCCACCAAGTGTATCACCAATCTGGCCAGATTGAGAAAAATCTAACTCAGGTCTGAATGCAGGTAAATTCAAAACTACCGGTATACAGAATATCAGAAATATTCCTATACCAAAGTAAGTCCAATGTTTCTTACTCATATAAAGTTAAAAGTTGGTTATGGCTATTAATGAGAAAATAAGTAAAAAGTGAACTGGTGAAACATCGTGGTCCGGTAACTATTTACTACTAAAAGATAGTAGTTAAATGACAGAAGCCAGAAAACAGTTTGAAGAAGAAATTAGTATTAACTATCAAAACTGGCAGACGGATTTTGAAAAATTTGCCAGGTTCACATTTGGTAATTTGGATGACGAAATAATATATAATAATTATCTGGATGCTATTTCTAGTGTATTAATAACCCTCTCAAAACAGACTGAACATAAGCCTGTTCCTTCCTATAAAGATTACCTATTTATAGTCTTCAGAAACAATCTCTTCGATCACTTCAAAAAATCGAAACGTTTAGGTTTTGAATTGAAAGATGATTTATCAGGCTATGATAACTATTATAGCTATGATCCCCAGGCAGAGATGGATGAATATGTACTGGCAGAAGAATTTGATGTGAAAGTAGAATCTCGCCTTGATGAAGTTTTGGAGTTGTTATCTGATCATGGACGCGATGGCTATGCGGAAAGTTTTGTGGCATTAGTGGAAGTTTTACCTAATTTCAATGCGTTAAATTGGCAACAACGTCAGGTTCATGATAAGTTTTTGAAAAATCTGAATAGATATATTTCTGTTGCAGAATATAAAAAGCAATATGGTAAGATGCCAGGCAGGTTTTTTTTCAAAAAGGAAAATGAAAAAGAGAAATGGGAAAAAGAACTACGTAAAGAGAAACGAGAACAAACTTCTACTGAAAGAAGAGTAAAGGCTGAAGAGAGAAAAAAACGTATTGAGTTGAAAAAAAAGAATGCTGAGAAAAGAACAGAAGAGAGAAAGATCAGACAGTTAAAACAAGTTGAAGAAACTGAACGATTAAAACAAGAACAGATTATTAATAAAGAGACTAGATTAAAGAAAAAGGGAGAATTAAAACGAATCATTGATAAAGAGGTTAAAGAAGAAAGAAAAAGGCTGAGTCAAATTAAGAGTGAAGAAAATAAGAAAAGGATTATTGAATTAAAAGAGAAGAATCAACAAGAAAAGGCAGAAAGACTCAGAGAAAAGCTCCAGCAAATTAAAATAAAGCAAGAACTGAAAGAAAAGCGAAATAGACTGCAGGAAGAAAAAAGAGAAGCTAGGTTAGAAGTACAAACAAAGAGAGCTGAAATAAAAAAAATAAAAGAACAGCTACGAGAGAAGGCAAAAGTAGAATTACTCAGAAAGAAAGATGAAAAGACAGAATGCATTCTTGCCAGAAAAGCAGAACGTGATCTTGAAATAAGACAACGAAAAGAGGAGAAAGAAAGACTTAAATTAGCTATACAATTAGCCAAAACGGAGAAGGCAGCACTACTAGCTCAACAACGGAAAGAGCATAGTGAACTTTTAAGGGAAGAAAAACGTGCTGAAAGAGAAATAGCTGCAAAATTAAAGAAGGAACAAACTAGATTAAAAAGTAAACGATTAGTAAATAGATCTACAAATAACCTTAGTGCAAAAGTCATTGTGAAATACAATATTAATACTAATGAAATAGTTAAGTTATATTCTTCTCAACTTTCTGCAGCAAAAGAAAATAACTGTCACATCAGTGCAATTGTAAGATATCTTGATGGCTCTTGTACAGGTATTAAATCCGGATTCTCATATCGATATGCAACAGAATCAGAGATGGTTGAATATCAGATTTTTCCTTCATCAACAAAACGGAAAGTAGAGCAATACAATCGTGAAACAGGACAAATAATAAAACGATATGATTCATTGAAGGAAGCTGCAATAGATAATAATATGAGTATTCAGCTAATCCATCATTCGATTTCAAATGGTAAAAGGGGGGAAATAGGTTACCGTTATGCTACAGAAGAAGTAAATAAAATTTTTGAATAAATGAATGCAAACAATATCCCAGACTGATCCACTTCTGATTATATATAAGAACCATGTTCCGGAATTCACTATCACAGGTTCAACTTTTCATATACAATCGAAATTGAATGAAACGGAAATAGAACTGGATGTAACAATAATGGAAATCCAGACAGCATATATGGTTTTTATAGATGACCTACCAGAACTAGAAGAAACAAGCAATCTGATAATGAAATACGGTTCAGATAGTATTTATGTAGAGCTTCTGAAATATGTTTCGTAACTACCTGAATACTGGATTTGATAATGGCTGTGGGTTTAATATACCCAATGGTAATTCTATTTTCCTGGTCAGGAAGAGTGCTATTACTGGTACAACCATTACAGATGGCCAACTAGTTAATATTTCTGCTTTAACTAACTGGATTAAGTTTGAGAAGATTCAAAATCTGAATTATGAAACCATATCAAACTTTAGCCGAAATGGGTGGATATACACCACTGAAGTTTCGTTTGTGGTGCCCGAAATCAGCGTATTGAAAAATCGATTATTTGATTACCTGAAAGAAGATATAATAAGCATTTTTCAGGATCGTAATGGTAAGTTCTGGTTAATCGGATTACAACAGACTGCAACGATTTCAGGCTATGATTATGATTCAGGCTCTGGAGAGTATATGGTTAAATTAGCCAGCACACATAAACAGAAGCTGGTGCTGGTATCATCAAACCTTCCTGAGACTTTACCCATTGTAAACTATGACATTTGCGGTTTTAGTTTAACAGGTATTCGGGAGTTATCAGCAATGAAAGCTGACAGTATTCAATCTGTAGTGATTAAGGAAGATAGTGTTGTCAGAATTGATATTACAGCTTACCCATTTAATCTAAAAGGGCTAGATGACATCTATTTTAAAGTCACGCCTACTAATAGCAAAAATGGTATAGTCAATAATATCCAGTTAGGCTTTACGATTGACGGACTTACAATAGAAAAAAATGAATTACTGGAAAGGCTAACTAATACCCAACTGATATTTATTGCAACTGATAAAAATGGTAGAACCTGGATGATTGGATATCCTAGTCCAATGCTATTATCAGAAGCTGGGTTTGGTACTACAGAAGCAAATTATAAGTATGTTTTCTCTTCTACTCAGAAGCAGAATATACTTCAAATAAATAAAAACGCTTTCCAGATAGTTGAAGTGTGTAACATGCAATATGTTGATTCCAACTATGTGGATTGCGATTATGTTGAATAATCATTGATCACTTTACATCAGAACAAAGGCTCAAAACTCAGTATTAACGAAGTCGACACTAACTTCATAGAGTTATCTGCGAGTACAGCTTCTAAGGTTGATACAATAACATTTACAGGTTACACTGCAAGTACTGCAACAGAACTTGCTTCCAAAGCATCTACAGGACATACGCATGCTTATTCTGGTTTAACTGGATTACCAGATATCTACACAAAAACTCAAGTTGATACTAAGATATCCGGATTCTCACAAACTAAATTAATTATACCTAATAGTGGATATACAGTAGGTACTTTGCTTGGATTTGATGGGGTACACTATGTTAAACCCATTGCCTCTGATGTAAACAATGCTGAAGTTGTCGGGGTTGTAACCGGAATTATATCTGTATCTCAGGCTGAACTTACTTTATATGGTTTAATTGATGTAACAGGCTGGGGACTTCTTCCTAATACAGCTTATTTCTTATCTACAGCAACAGCAGGTCAGATAACCTTCACAGATCCTATTGATATTCCAGATAACAGTGGTATTGTTCGTAAACTGGTATTAATAACATTTGATTCCAATCAGGCTTTCTTTTATAACGAGCCTGGAGAGATTATAAGTGGTCAGCAAGCAGGAGAAACAATTTATTCTGGTGGAACGGGTATTTCTATATCTGGAAATGTGATATCATATACTGGATCTACAGGACTTGCTTCAGATGAAGAGTTTGATGCAATGGTGGATGATAAAGCACCTACTGTTGCTCAAATTGTAGGTAAAACTCAATTAAGCTTTGAACAAGGTGACTGGATATATCTAAATTTTTCTAAAGTTGAAGGTTCTGTTGATGATATTCCGGTTGATGAATTAGCACCTGTTACACAATCGGATTTATATCTGTATTTAGATGAAGGGTATGACCCTACCAGCTGGAATATGGTGATAAGATCTTATCAGAAATTGGGTATTGATATTATTACTGATTTGAATCTATACATACCTGGAAACATTCGTACAACCTATCCATTTGAGTTGAGTTTGCGAGTCCTAAAGATACATGCAGATGATGTAAGCATACATTTCTTCCTGGATCAAACAGACAATAACACACCCAACTATGTAGATCATACAAACAATGTTATTGCGCCAAATGGTCTTACTCTTTCCGGACCTGCTGGAACTTGGTTTGTATTGCGGTTTGCCTGTCGGGTTGCACAGCAATTTAATATAAACAATGCCTTTATTCTGGAAATTCAGAATACAACTCAGTTCATTGACAAGTATCATGATCAGAATGTGGATGGAGTAAAAAGTTTCCTTCAACCAATCGCAATTAAAAACCATACTGTTGCCATAACTCAGGAGACTTATTTTGACCCTATTGAGGAAGTACAGATAAAACCCTTCGATTTTATTCTGCGAAATGGTTCCTTTAATACTGACATAGATAAAGCAGTTCTGTCTTTTCAGTTTCAGGATGGAGGGTTGGATATTCGGGCGTACACAGCAGATGATTTTCGATATGGAGTTGCATTAAGTATAGGAACGATAGCATCTTTTGGTGGAATTGGTACATTTAAAGGATATACAGCATATTATCCTAAGCTAGGTAATCCGGATGAAAGTAATTCTATTACAATATTTGGCCCTTCATATACAAATGATACAGATTATTCTGTTTTTCTATCTAGATCAGGCTATCAACGTTTAGTAGGAATTCCTCTTGATTCAGCATCAGCAGGAGAGATTGCGGGAACAAACCTTCTACTAGACTGGGAGGTATTAGTTAATAACAGACAACACGTTTACTGGAATGGTACTATCTCTTTTACATTCTACAATCCTTATTTACATCATGAGAATGTGTATCATGTGCGTACAGGTCCAAATGGAGCAACGCTTAATCTTCCAGCATTTAGTTATCTAGTTTCAGGTAAGTCTACAAGCTTATCAGCTAATAGTTATTACACTGTGAAAATTGTATGCGTCCTGATTAATAATGCTATTTGGTATAAATGGGATATTATACAGGATGTACTCAGTAATTCAGGTGGAACACCTGGAGTACCTGTTTTTAGAACGACATCGCCAGATATAAATTCTGAAGGTTTCCGGTTACACTGGACAAATGTAGCAGGTGCAACAAGCTACCGATTAGATATTTCAACAACCAGTAATTTCTCTGCTCTTGTTTCTGGTTACAATAACCTGGATACAGGACAATCAAACACAATAGATGTCTTTGGATTGAATCCTACTACTACATACTATTGTCGCGTTCGGGCTTCAAATAGTAGTGGAACCTCTGGAAACAGCACAACTAAAACACTCACAACTATATCGGTGTAATGCTCATCCTGTATTTACATACATAGTACTAATTAAAATTGAAATGTCTATGAATTGACAAAGACAAAAACAAACCAGCAACCACAAGTTTTTAAAATTGATCTGGCTGCTGTAGCTCTTCCAACAGTAAATCTTCAGCAGTTAAAGTATTCTACTGACAGCTGGGTTAAATACGGATCAGACAACTTATTCCCCAATTACCTATGCTCATTGTTAGACAAGTGTCAGGAGCATAGTGCATTTGTTCAGTTACGGCAAAACCTAATAGCAGGAGAAGGATTCAGTGTATCTGATAATATAAAAGAAGCTCTTGCAAACATTAATCAAGAATACAATGCTGATGAACTACTGGAAAGATTAGGCCAGGATCTTGGCATACTTGAGACTTTTGCTATTCAGGTTATATGGGATAAGGCAAAAAAGAAAATCGCTGAACTATACTATATAGATTCTTCTCTTATCAGACCAGATAAAACTCTGGATGTGAAAGGAAACGTAATAGGTTATTGGTTCTGTTCGGACTGGTCCAATGTAACCACAAATAAGCCGGTATTTTATCCCAGATTTGATTTAAATAATCCTCCTGAAGAAGGTAGCCAGATTTACTTTTATCACAAACATTCCAATCTTCAGCCTTATTTTCCAAAAGTTAGTTACGTATCAGCTCTCAATTACATCGAATTAGCAGCAGAACTTTCAAAGTTTGGGTTAAGTACTGTAGTGAATGGCTTTTTCTCTGGAGGTATACTCGAAGTGAAAGGAAATATGCAAGAGGATCAAAAACGGGAATTCACAGCAAATCTTCAACGTACTTACCAGGGTTCTGAGAATGCCCAAAAAATGCTTGTAATCATCACAGAAGAAGGCAACAGTGTAACCCTGACCAATTTCTCACAAACTGATAATACCAACATTCTCAAGGCTTTAAATGAACTGGTTGTGGATAAATTGTCGACATCCCATCGTGGTAATCCGAGTCTGGCTTCAGTAATGCTTAATGGATCTTCATTAGGGGGTGATGGAAATAGCTATACAGTTAACCTTCAGATCTATCAAAATACTGTTATACGAGCATTCCAGAAAGCAATTATTTCCTTCTTCAAGAAGGTTTTGAGCCACAACGGATTCAAAGACTATGAGTTGGACATTCAAGGCCTATCAGTAATTACTACCCAGATGGATGAAAATCTGAAGGCTGATTATATCAAACCGGAAACTTGGATTCAGGAGTATGGATATTCAGAAGATGATCTAATGCCAGATAAGAAAACAATCGATAACCCAGTACTTCCAAATGCAATACCACCAATTGAATAACATCTCAAATCAGTATCTGGCATTATCAGAAAATGAAAAGAAACGGTTTGAACTCGCTGGTATTGATACTTTTCTCTTCTGGTCTCGTTTGACCTGGTGTAATTTCCTATATATGTATTGCGACAACCTAATGAATAGACAGTTAGGTAGAGTAGGAAGAATTGCTTCTTATAGAACTGGTACAAGAAATATTGATCTGGTTCCAACTCGTTTCAAACCTGCAGGTAGAAATCTGAACAGTAGAGTAATCCGGTATTTCGATGCTAACAGAGCCGGATCAATTATCAATAGTGATGGAACCAGTATAGGGTTTATAAGGCCACGAATCACAGATTTTAAGGTTCAATCTGGTCAATGGAGATCATTTAGAAGGGACACATTTGTAATTATAATTGAAATCTACTCACCAGTCACTGGAAAATTTGAGTCAGATTTTTCAAAGTTTTATGATAAAAAACAATCAGCATCTTAATGTATATACTAAGCGAAAAAGAATTAAAAGATCTGACCAGTATCAATATTCAAAAGACCAGCAACTTAAAAGTATCATTTGAAAACATAGACTTTTTTTATGTCAAAAATTTACTTAGTGCTGGATTATATGCTCATTTAACCGCGGTTGTTAGTGGTGCAACAGGTCTAACTGTCACTACAAATCAATTGGCTGTACTTGACCTTGCAAAACGTTATATGGCTTTACTGATTCATTGGGATATGCTGGGAGATTTGCCAATTAAGACAACCGAAAAAGGTGCAGAGATGCCAGATGGTACGGCTGAGATAGATTTGATTAAAGAAAAACGGCAAACTCTTTATTCCAGGGCTGAAAAAGTCAAAAAATCCATTCTTGAACTTATCAACAAATATCCGGAGGATTTTGCCGGATTATATCCTTTTGATAATTGTATAACACCTAATTCAAAACAGGATGTGAGTCCTATTATATTTTATGAAACTAAATGGAGGCTATTTCTATGACAATAACCGCTGCAACGATTATGAGTATTCTGGGTTTAGTTGGTAGCCTGATAGGTGTATATGTGAACCTTAATCTGAAAATCCAGGCAAATGAAAAAGATATTGAACATCTGGAGACTGAACTATCTGAAATTAAAGAGAATAATAAGGTAATACTTCAAATAAAGGACACTCTATCTGACTTACGTGTCTCGATAGCAGAGATAAAAAAACAGTTAGAATTACAAAAATGAAACGCTTCTTCGTCTGGTTATCATCCAGCTTTTCCGGTAACGATAACAAAAGTAGTTCCAGAAAACTTACAGCATTTGGAGTGGTAATACTCTACTATATATGTTCAATCTGGTTTTTCCTGAAAGCAAGTAATGAGTATTATATGATGTTGGTAATATTTGGCCAGGCAGTATTCATCTGTCTGTTGTTTGGTATAGTGACTATGCAACAGATTATACAGTTTAAATCATGTAGCATTATTGACTTGAAGGATAACTCAGAGGAAGAAGTAAAAAAGAAAGAGTAATTAACTAATTATGTCTAAAAGGATCAATACTACACAATGTAAATCTGGATTTTCGGATGAGTTGTGGTAGTATTGATACAAGCATTTATTACAATGACTGGAAAATATAAAGTTCCTGGTCGAAGTTGTTCACCTGATTCAGGAACTTGCAGAGCTCTAATTTCAAATATTCTCTCGTAAAGGCTCGTGTTTTAGCTAGGTGTTATCAGCTAATCGCCTAAAAGCTTATCAATCCTCTTCGTAATTTGTTTTATCTCCATCATTTGATATTGGTTAAAATCTAACCACCTATCACTTTCTTCCAAGTTAACCCATCTTCTGTTTTCTGATTCTGTAACAAGAATCCTATATGACATATCTATTTTATCTGAGATAACAAGCTTAACTACTTCTTCTACACGATTTGTAACTTGATCAACATTGTCCAGATCACTGATGTAATTGTATTCTGCAGGAGGTAAATTATAGAGTTTTTCAGTAATCTCATCCTTAATTATTCGAAGGAATGTTTCAGCTTCCATTGCGTTGTGAAGATCGTTGTAAATACCACCTGATGATTCTTCCAGAAGGGCTTCAAAGATATCATCCTTTTTACTAAGTAATTCAACACGTATTGTAAATCTTGCCATAATAGAAAAGTTAAAAAATTAGAAATAATGTTCTGGGTAACTCATACTCAAAACAGTGCCTTTAATAATAAAAATTGTATGAATGTAAATATGACCTGATAAAATTAAACAATAAAAATATTGTCCATAAATCTTGGACAATTTGATTTTTTAACTTACCTTTGATCATGGAAAAAAACTTAACAAAACAAGAGCTAGGCGAACACCTCTTTAGAATGATAAAGGAAAGGTCTGAATCGCTTCTGGCTGACTATAATGATAATAAATTACCATTAAGCCGGTCTGCTATCTATAACTTAAAATCTGGCCAGTTTAACGAAACTACATTGCAGACTGTAGCAGACTACCTGCAAATTAAAATTGAAACTTTATATCGAATTTCTAACCCAAATCAAAATGAGAACAAGTAGTAAATCTGAAATTTAAGGAAGAGCTATTAACAATCTTAAATGAAATATTCAGAGAGTATAGATTACCTTCAACCAACAAAAAAATACCTGGATCATCAACCCAGGTATTTCCCACAAACAAAAATTAAATGTTTAATCTTAAATGTACGTAAAATTATGAAAAAGGATTGGTTATTCTTTAGCATTGCAGAAGAAAAAGAAGATGGAACTACCGCAATATTAAATTGGTATTGTGATAAGACTCATGCCTTTCTTGGAGCGCATTCATTATATCTTGAATTTGTATTAAACATCCTATTAACAATCGGGCCGGAATTTGACAAGCTTCAATTCATTTCAAAATATCTGGAAAGAAATACTAATATCGATATTGAGGTTGAGTATGTATAATATCGTTTGTAACACTTTTTGTAACACTTGGTCAGGGTGAAATCAAAAAGGCCTCTAAAAACGCTAAAAAAGCCCATATTCATCGAATATGAGCTTAGTTCTGATTTTAACCTTAAACCTAACCTTTATGAATATTTTATAGCAAGTATCGCGCCAGTTTTGTCTATGTATCTGGATACTAAGTTCTTAAAAAATATGGTTCAAAGGGCGTGAAAAAAGGTTAAAAACATACATGTGATTGATAATCAGATTATTTGAGGAATTCTGCTTTTAGTAATCAAACTTTTACAACTTCTCGTTCACCTTGCGCCTGCATTGCTACCGGAATAGCTTCCAGAATTTCGGTTTTTAAGGCATCAATCATGCGTTTTTTTACATAATTCCGATGAGTTGCAAGACTTACTTCTCGCACAGGTGCAGGGCTCTCAAAGCGCCTTACACGCACAATCTGATCTGAATTTAGGTCTTGCAGGGAAAGTTCTGGCAAAATTGTGATGCCATCGTTGAGTTCAACCATCTTTTTGAGTGTTTCTATACTACCTACCTCATATTCAAAAGTAGTGCTGTCCTGGTAGCGATGTTTAAGTTCACACAGATTCATAATCTGAGAACGGATACAGTGTCCTTCTTCCAGTAGCCATAGTTGGCGTACATCAATATCCCGAGCTAAAACGTAATTTTTTTTCATTAACTCGTTCGATTTTGACAGATATACTACAAATTCCTCATAAAACAGATGTTGGGTGAATAGATTATTGTCTGGAAGAGGGGTTACCAGTAGTCCTACATCAATCTGATTGCTTTTCAGTTTCTCGATTAACACCTCTGTTGTAAACTCAGCTATCTTGAGTTTTACCTGCGGGTACCGCTCTACGAATTTTTGTAGAAACAAAGGAAGCAAGTAAGGTGCAAGTGTAGGAATAACTCCCAGACGTAATTCTCCTGAAATCTCATTTCGCTTGTCCTGTATAATTTCTTTGATCTTCTCTGCTTCCTTTAATACTGTACGTGCCTGTTCGATAATTTCCATCCCTACTTCTGTGGGTACTACAGGTTGCTTGCTGCGATCAAAGATTTTTACATTCAGTTCTTCTTCCAGCTTCTGGATCTGCATGCTGAGTGTAGGCTGCGTAACACAGCAATGTTCCGCCGCTAACGAAAAATGTCGATAGGAATCTACCGCTACGATGTATTCTAATTGTATGGTTGTCATGTATCCTTTACTATAATTATTACTATAATTATTCTTTTGTGATTACTTTTCTTTCACTGTTTATTCAAATTCCTTGACTTCTGTCGTCTTCTAATCTCTTTTCCTTTTTGCTGCCTAAGGTTGTTTATTGTTTCTAAATATATTTCATCCTACGATCTGTTACTGTTTTGCAGGCTTGTATCTAACACTTGTATCTAACATTGGTATATAGCCCAGAACCTATCTCTTCTTATCACCTTGTCACTTTTTTGTCACGCCACGGCGTGATAACAAAAAAAGGGCACTTTTGCCGAACTTCTCCCCGCACAAATCCTAGGGGTTTCCTCGCGGCAGAAAGAAGGCCAGCGCACAGCTACGACGGTTCGCGTTGAAAGGCAGCTTGGCTCTCTTTGTATCTTTTTTGAAATTATACTATCCTACCCATTTCTTCTCCTCACTATCCTCTGAAAGAATCTCGTGACAAACAGAGCCTTGTTTGGTTTATGAAAGACAAAAAATACTCTCCAGAAGGAAAAGTCGCCGGTCTTGTCACGAGATCCTTTCAGGAGGACAATGGAAGGGTACTTCGAGAGTAACTCTAATACAAATATATAGATTTTGTTTATTGGTTGTTTAATGATATTGATTTTGACTATTGAAACGCGTAATGTGTTTCTATACGACCAGGATGTAAGAAGTTACATCTGTTTGTAGGCAAGAATGATATATTAATGGGTTATCACAGAGTATATTGGAGGGTTATTGAAAAGTTTCCTGATTTTGGTAAATATAATTTTGCAAAGAGTGATTATAATCATTTTTCTTTGAAGCGTAAATCATTTCGTTTAAAAAATACAATCGCCATTTTTAGCCTACAATAGAGAATAAGATAATAGTCCCAAAAAAAGCCATTCAAATTGTGCAATGGTCGTTATAAATTTTCCCTATGAAATGATAAATAAAATCGATTTTTATTATCTGTTAATTTTATCCAATTTTGAATCGCTGATTTAACTAATACTTGTTTAACCTTTATATAATTTTTTCGACCATGCAAAACCGTATGTTATCTATCGGAGAGAAATTTCCTGAGTTCAAAAAAACAGCAGTAGTTTCTCTTGAAAAAGGTAATGAATTCTATGAAATTACAAGCCAGGATCATATCAACGCTGGTAAATGGCTGGTAATGTTCTGGTGGCCAAAAGATTTCACATTCGTATGTCCTACTGAGATTGCTGAATTCAACAAGAAAAACCAGGACTTCAAAGATCGTGATGCTATCCTGATTGGTGCTTCTACTGACTCTGAGTTTGTTCACTTAGCATGGAGACAAAATCACGATGATCTGCGTGGTTTGAAATTCCCTATGCTGGCTGATACTTCTAAGTCACTGGCTGAAGAACTAGGTATACTGGAAGCGAATGAGAAAATTGCTTATCGTGTAACATACATTGTAGATCCTCAAGGAATTGTACGTTGGGTAAGTGCTAACGACCTTTCTGTAGGACGTAACGTAGGAGAAGTAATCCGTGTGTTGGATGCACTACAAACAGATGAACTTTGCCCTTGCAACTGGCAAAAAGGTGAAGCTACCCTGACTGCTTAATCTTACTCAAAATTCCTGAGGTTCGTAGTTCTGAGTGTTCTTAACTACGAACCTCATTTCTTATCCTCTAAACATTGACCTTTCCATTATAAGTATGAATACTTTGCAACACGAAACTTTAAGTAGTCTGCTAGAAGAATTAAAAGTTGCCGATTATCAGCCAACAGCTGAAGTGGATAAACTGGCAGAAGTAGATCACCGTTATCTGCGTGATCTGCGTATCAATGTAACCAATGCATTGAAGTATGACAATCTGAGTAAAAAAGAAAGTTATTTGCTGGCATTGGCTGTAGCTATCAATGAAAAACATGCTACTCTGAAAACAACATTTGAAGCACTGGCTAAAGGAGAAGGAGCTACAGATGCTGAGTTAGCTGAAACCGTAGCATGTGTTTCTTTGCTGAACGTAAACAATGTGTTTTACCGCTTCCGTCACTTTACCAAGAAGGAATATTATGAACAAACGCCTGCAGGTATCAAAATGTCTATCATGATGAACCCTGTGCTGGGTAAAGAGTTCTTTGAATTGATGAGTTTGGGTGTATCTGCGTTGAATGGCTGTGAGATGTGTGTAAATGCACACGAAGAATCTATTCTGAAAGTGGGTGGTTCACAAGCTCGTATTTATGATGCTGTTCGCCTGACCGCTATTATTAAAGGACTTACTGCTATTTTTTAATAAATCGTTGTAATACTTTTGGTGCGAAAGCCTGGCTGCTTCTGGTGGTCGGGCTTCTTTTTTATTCGCAGATGAGCACAAAGAAAAAACGTCCGCGTTTCACAACGGGGACGTTTTTTTATATATACTTTCTTATATCATTTTTTTCCTTTACCTGGTGCCTTAGGTGCAGCAGGTTTTTTAGTTGTTTCTTTTTTTGCTTTTGTAGCAGTTGCTGCAGCATCTTGTACTACTGCTGCCTTTTTAGGAGCCGCTGCTTTTTTTGGCGCTTCAGCCTTTTTCGGAGCTTCCTCTTTTTTCGGAGCCGCCGCTTTTTTCACAGGAGCAGCTTCTGTCTGTGTTGCTTTCGAAATATCATCAATCAGCTTTTGTGTGATTTGCTTAGAATATTTCTCTTGGTTGGACTTCAGGAAGTCTACAGTTTCAGGTGCTACTTCATAAAGGCCCACAGGATTTCCATCTGCACGGTAGCTGTGAAGCAGGTACTTAATTTTGTCCGTAAAGGAGCTAAACTCAGGATTGTTGAGTTTGGAGATTTTCTCGTATGCAGCGTCTAGGGCTTTGTCGAGTTTGGAAGCATCTGTACTCATGATAGAATAATTTAAGGTGGAAGGTTGAGAAAGTTATATACTGCGTACTACTAATCTTTTGACAGATAATGTTTTTCCCCTTGCGGTTAATGTAAAATTACAAAAACAACAAACACACAAAAAAATATTTTTTTGTATTTTTCTCACATCATGGCATTTATTGATGAAAAACTTGAAGTTTTGTCTGAAACAATAGAAAGATGAGAGAGACAATTACACTAAAAATACATAGACGTGCTGATTTGTTTACTTTTTTGTTGTTATTTTATATATACATACTGTCATGTTATTTCACTGACACAGAAGTAATCTTTCCAGTCGAAAAATTATTATAAAAAATATGTGCCAGTCATGCTTGAGAGTATTCAGGATGTCCTTGCCATACTAAAGTAGGAGAATTATGTGGTATATGCAACTCATACGCGCAAGCTGCATTTTTTTTATTTGTTTTTCCACATCGAACGTATGGGCTGTAAAGACATTGCAGAGAGACACTGTTTACACCTCAAAAATAAAAACTTTCCGGGATATCTGGACTGAAACAGCTTTCTGCCTTGATACTGCCAATCAGTATCTTTTCTGGAATCCTCCTTTGTCTCTTTACCATCGTGATTCTGCCTATTATGCAAATTTTCTTCCTACTGAGAAAGCATTTGTCAATCACTACCTCTATTTCATTGTGCATAATGATGAGGCTGATACCGTGAAGCTGTATTTCTATGCAGATACACAGGAAAGTATGTGGTTAAAAGAAGAAGATCTGATTGCACATACTATACGAGAATTGCCTGTTGAAGACTATAAAGGGCGGATATATAGTGGCACGCAAACATTCTTATTAACGGTATTACCAGGGCAGACACTGGAATATACCGCTAAAATAATCCCTTTGAAGACCCGGCATTCTGCTATCTCTCCGGCTCTGATCCGGCCGGAGTATGTTGCTGACCTTTTTTTAGGCGAATACAAATATGGAATTGCAGATCTGCTGCAATTCACAATCTTCTGGGGCATGCTTCTGATGATGCTGCTTTATATTTTCTTCAAATATCTTCAGGTGCGTTCCATAGAGTATCTGTACTATTCAGGTTATATTCTGTTCTTCCTGTTTTATTTTCTGTACAGAGGTAATGCATTGAATATCGCACCTGTGCAGCGTATGCCATTCTTTGTATATTACTGGGGGAGTATCACACAGTTTATTGCCAACTGCTTTTATTTTGCCTTCTTCCGGCGCTTTTTAAATGTCTCTCAGGTGTTACCTCGGCTGGATAAAATTCTGCGTTGGGCTACGGCTGTTCTGATTGCCTACATTTGTATGGATTTTGTTTTATTCCTTTTTCCAAAGACCTACTTCTTTCGCTGGTTTTTATGGGATAGCATCCGGGCGTCTCTGATCATTCTTTCTGTAGTAGCTTTATTTATTATCGTACGGCTACGCAATCGGTTGATGTGGTATATCTTTACCGGTAGCCTGGCAATGGCTTTCTGGGGGTTGCTGGCAATGGTATTGTCTTATTATCCAAGTGCAATAGAAAACCTGCCGATGCCATTCAGTTCGCCTTTATTTTACTTTCAATTAGGTATTACTATTGAGCTACTCTGTTTTGCCTTAGGACTTGGATATAAAAACAAAAGGGATGAAATTGAGAGAGCAGAAGCACAGGAAGCTTTGAAAATAGAACAGACACAGAAAGAATTTGAGAAATATAAAGCAGCCGTAGAAGCAAGGGAGGCAGAACGTAAACGAATAGCATCCGAGATGCATGATGACATCGGGTCCGGACTAACATCTATTTTATTTCTGAGTAATGCTATACATCAGAATGTACAGAACGGGCAATTAGTGCTTACAGAAAAAATTTCTCTTATGGCCTCCGGATTGGTAGATCAGATGAGTAATATTATCTGGTCTATGAATAAGGAATATGATACCTTGCAAGACTTGGTTGCTTATACCAGAAGTCACATAAGCGAATTACTGGAAAATGCAGAAGTCAACTATGTGTTTCATATACAGGATTCTTTGCCTGAAATATCGTTGAATGGTGTGCAACGCCGGAATATTTACCTGGTTATCAAAGAAGCAGTACACAATGCTATTAAACATGCACAGGCTTCACATGTAGTGCTGGATTTTCGTTATGACGAATCGTTAAAAATTACAATTCAAGACAATGGCAAAGGATTTATCAAAAATGAGGTCCGAAAGTATGGAAATGGAATGAAGAATATGCAGCAACGTATGAAAGATATTGAAGGTAGTATCACATGGGATACAGAAGCAGAGAAAGGTACCAAAGTCTGTCTCGAAATACTTTTATCGATTCCATTCAATAGGTAGATGCTCTGTTCTATAACTTTTGTACTATTGTCTTATCGCAAATCAGCCAATACATTTGTTAACATGGAAACCATTCGAATTAGTGTTGTAGAAGATATTTCTGAGATCAGAGAAGGTATTCGGTTTGTCATTAATCAGACGCCAGGTTTTGAATGTGTTTCTGTCTATGAGAATGCAGAAGATGCTGCTGCTGCATTGCCAGCCCTATGTCCGGATATTGTTGTCATGGACATCAACCTTCCGGGAATGAGTGGAATAGATTGTATCCGAAAAGTAAGAGCTGTAACTTCTCACATACAGTTTATGATGTTTACTGTTTTTGAAGAAGGCGAACAGGTCTTTGAAGCCCTCTCTGCCGGAGCTTCAGGATATCTGCTAAAGAAAACCCCTCCCCACAAGATTATAGAGGCTCTACAGGAACTATATGAGGGTGGATCACCTATGAGTGCTTCTATTGCTCGTAAGATCGTCAATTCTTTCCAGAAAACCCTTCCCTCAGAGGAAAGCCAGAAATTATCGGTCCGTGAGAAAGAAATCCTAGATCATCTTGCGAAAGGACTTTTGTACAAAGAGATTGCCAGTAAACTTTCCATCAGTACCGGAACTGTACGCCAACACATCCATAATATCTACGAAAAACTACATGTACAAAACCGCACCGAAGCAATCAACAAAGTCTTTGGAAGATAATAACTTGTTTCTCTTATATAAATAGCAAAGAAAGACAAAGGCACTATAAATAAAATGAGAATGAAGACCCCTTCAATCGTGTGTGGTTGTATAGGTGCGTAGGAATAAAAATTCCACGGGCCTAGCATTAGCCTGTGGGGCGAAGCTTTGGAATTTTTTGCCTTACTTTTGGGCTAGTAAAAAATGAAGAGGGTAGTGAAAGAGTGAAGAAAGAGACATACAGGCACTAAGAAGAATGATATTTGGAACAATCAATAAACCTAACAAACATTCTTGATTTAGCTCTGATACTACTCTATCTATCCCAATCTTTGAATCTTCTCTAAATAAATTTTCTTCCTTATTTACCTATCATTTTCCCCCGAATTCTGTATTAGTCTGCTTTTTATCAAAAAGTAACTAGTAACACTATACCTAACTTTTATTCTATTGATCTGACTGTTGAATCCCGGTAAGTTTGCTTGGAAATAGTGCACTACTGACAGAAATCCTTCAACCCTTACTCTCAACGGATCAATGAAAACTATTCTTTCCCTTAGCCTGATGGTGTTGGTAGCCTGGAAAGCTACAGATACACTAAGTGACCTTAATCTTACTCAGACGCAAGTTGAAAAAGTGACCATGTACGGTGCCCGAACCGGATTCGCACTGCCTTCGTGGAGCGAATATTCTTTATATAATTTCGTAAAGAAAGCAAAATCACTTCCAGCAGGGTCTCAGGCTGCCGCTGTAAAGTCTCTGGGTGCCATAGTAAAAACATATGTTCAGTCAGAGCAATTTAAAGGCGAATGGCAGGCCTATCTGAAAGAGAAAGGATTTTATGATCCCAAGGCTGCCGGGGATGTAGCTCGTCTGGAAGAGATGAAAAAACAGAATACAAAGCAGAAAGGAGATATGGCTGCCAGTACTAAGAAAATGAATGAAAGTCAGCAGCAGATGGCTAAGGTATTGAAAGAACATCCGGAAATGATGGATATGATGAAAAACCAGATGAGTAAAGAAGACTGGGCAGAAATGCAGGAGTATCTGAAGAATCCGCAAAAAGCCACTGCGGCTGCACAGGGTAATACCAGTTCTGGTGATGACTACATCAAAAAAGAAGAAGCCCGTATTCAGAAGGCTCAGGAGGACTACGAAAATAATAAGTATACCAATATGGTTCGTCTGCGTCTGAAAAATGTAATCGAAACAGCTAACTCTGTAGATTTTGCAGCTGAAGTAAAAGCTAACAAGTACAATCAGAAGAAGTTTGTTAATCCTGTGTATGAAAAGAAAAGTGATTTGTGGAAGCTGTTTTATCGTGCAGGAAAAGAACCTACCATGGCTGCCCGCGATTTTGCTCAGCAATGGCTTGGAGAGTTGAAATAGCAAGTTTCTGAACCAGAACCCAACAGGGTTTAGCCAGTTTTATTTCAGAGAACGTTTTTATAACCATTGTAGGCTGAATCTCATTTTACAAGCGAGTATTTTTTTATCCAAACACTACATGAAAGCCATCTTCTCTTCAATAGTCTTATTGCTTTGTTTGCTAATCAACAACTCTTGTAAAACCAATGAGTTAGGACCTGGTAACTATACAGGACAGGAGATTACTCCAGAGCAAAGAATGACTTTATTGGCAGAATGTACAGCAAAGTATACCTCCTTACAGAATGAGGATACTGCACAAGCCAGGCAACAACTGATTGCCTGGCTTAAAACCCGTCCGGAGTTTATTGCATCGGGTTATGATGATGAGTCGCAGAATGCTTGGGCTATCTTCACAGATGGACGTTTTGTGATGTTTGTCGACAACAGGCCTCAAGCTCCGTTTGAAGACAGGAGTGGGCGGATAGCTTTTGAGAACGAACAAATTACAGCACCCGCCAGCAGTGGTGCCAGAGAGACCGAATTGCCTGATACAAAAAAGGTACTCCTTTTCAGTGGAATGGGATCTGCTTTTATTGATACTCCTCCTGAACTAGAACGGATATTTGCCATTGCCAAAACTGGATATCAGATCAAAAAGGAACGGGCTAGTATTGATAATCTGAAAGGTGTCGGAGCGGAAACAGCAGTGTTTTATCTAAGCACACATGGAGGACGTATCAAACCGAAAGATAAGCTCTCGATAGATGGAGAAGACTTTCCAGATGCATTGATTGGGTTTTGGACTACAGATTCCTGTACAGCAGCAAACGAAGCTAAGTACAAGAATGATCTGGATAAAAAACGACTGGGATATATGGTCGCTAAATACAATGAGCCTACACGAGGAAATCCTATCAAAGAAGCACACTATGTAATTACTCAGGACTTTGTAAATACATATATGAGCTTTGGTAAAAATGCACTTATTTACCTCGATGCCTGTAACAGCTATATGTTGGACGAGGGTGGCGATGTGTGGGCTGGAGCATTTATAAATAAAGCACAGGAAAAGAAGGCTACCTATATTGGCTGGAGCAAACGGGTACTGGATAAAGATGCTTATCGGTCTGCCAAGTTTTTGTTTGATCGCTTGTTGGGAGCTGATTATACGAGTAACAACCCGAATCTCGGTATTCCAAAAGAAACCCCTTCTCAGCGTCCGTTTGATATAGACGCTGTGATGACTAATATGATACAAAAAGGGTTTGCTATCTCAACTGTTGAAGGGGAAACGGCTGTATTACATCATGCTTCTACAGTTGGACCAGACACACATGCTAGCCTGAAGCCTAGTATTGCCTATATGGAAATAGACGAACTGGCAAGCAAGCTGACAATTTATGGCATTTTTGGTACTGACCCCGGAGATGCCAAACGGGAAGTTACAGTCAATGAAACAAAGGTGACTGTAAATGAATGGAAGTCGGATAAGATTACCTGTACCATTCCGGTAAGTGGAAACGGTGCCGCTGGAGAGGTAATTGTGAAAGCATATGATCAGAAAAGCAACAGTGTACCTCTTACGGAATGGTATATTCCATTTACCTGGAGTGAAACCGGAAAGTTTTACAGCCGTACGGTGGATGTTGTACTTCATCTGCGTGCAGATGTACATCGTTACCGAAATGCCCCTGGTGAAACCCCCAAGCCTATTGAGAGTCCAGATGTAATACCTTCACATCCATTTGCCAAAGATTCGAAGGCAACCTATAAAGCGGGTGGGTCCTGTTCGTACACCTGCCCCTGTAACCCTGGACAATTTGGTGTTTCCAATAAGGTAATAGGAAGTCCGGAAATCAATATTCCATATAGCGTTGATGCCTCAAGTGCTACCAATAAATTCTTTGCTATATACGGTTGGGACAAAGACCGGAAAGTACTTACTGTATTTGCATCCGGAAGTAATTTTGATGGCTATAAAAATCAGGAAGTGAGCGGTGGATGCACAGAAGGAGGTACTACTACCGAAAATACTCCTTTGCCTCTGGCATTTGTGATAAGTGAAAGCCTCAATGAAATCACATTGGAACTGCCATTTGCAAACACTGAAGCATTTGATTTTCGAATCAAAAAAGGTGAACGGTCTATGGAAACCATTGCATTAGAACATTGTGCCTGTCAGGATAAATCAGAAGCGCCTATCAAGCTAAGCTGGAAAGATACAGAAGCTCGTTTTGCCCCAACTGCTAAAACAGCAGCCCGCTTAGCTTCTGCCAACTAAGAGTGGGTGCATCACATACTTTACAAAAAGGTTTATTCAACCATCAGCCTGAGCAACTCTTATGAAATATATAGTATTCCTTTTGTGCATTTTTATTTCCGTATCTGCTTTTTCTCAGCAAGAAACGTTTGATCTGATTACCTATACACCTCCCAAAGGATGGAAGAAAGAATTCAAGGAGAATGTAATCGGCTATTCG
This sequence comes from Xanthocytophaga agilis, assembly GCF_030068605.1. NCBI lineage: Bacteria > Pseudomonadati > Bacteroidota > Cytophagia > Cytophagales > Rhodocytophagaceae > Xanthocytophaga > Xanthocytophaga agilis. Next base: position 340,165 of record NZ_JASJOU010000002.1, on the reverse strand, counting down.
AATGTCGATAATGCAAAGAAAACATGGTGCAGAATTTCTGTCTACCGAAGTACTGCCAGCAAGGGTGCTATCGATCAGGATTTTATAAGTGAATGGAATGAGTTGGTTGCCAAACCCTATCAGATCACCAAAGCCCCGCAAACGAGTACTACACAAGATGCTGCAGGATGGAAGATAAAAGGTGGGTCCGGGACATTTGTGTTTAATAATAGTGATGCAGCTGTATTGCTGACAACCATGAGTGATAACAGTCGTGTGGTAAGCATCACGGCTATGACAAACAGCCAGGATTACATGCCTGTTATCGAAAGATTTGTGGAGAAAGTTAGTCTGAAAAAGAGCACTGCTTCCAATGCCGGTACCAAGCCAGCAGCATCTTCTACCACTACACCCAGAGCAACACCTGTAAAAAGTAGTTATAAATTCACTACTACCAACTTTGATGATGGCTGGGTAGCAACAGAGCAGGCTGACTGGGTGCAGGTGGCAAAAGGAAATCTAAAGGTGCTGTTACACTATCCTACCAACCGGATTGATGTCTCCAGTTCTGATGTTAAGATAATTGCCAACAATGCCTGGAATATTCTGGTGGCACCACGATATAGCAATCTGAAAAACTTTAAGCTTACTAACGGAAATCTGGATTATCTGCGTCCTATGTTTATGTCTGGCAATGTGTCAGATCCTTCTACCGGAAAGGTAGTGTATGTGGTTCTTTTTAAACGTGGAGAAAGTGGATGGATAGAAGTGGTTGCACCTGATAAAAATACATTTGTTCAGGCGTTTGGAGTGGATAATGATATCATTGATAACACCGTCAGTATGTCTATATGGGAGCCCCTGCAAAAAATGGCAGGTTATAACCGGTTTGGGGTGGCTATGTCTGACCTTATAGGTAAGTGGACAAACAATTTTTCGGGCATGACACAATATGTAAATGTCTATACAGGAGCTAGTGCTGGTATGGATACACATTCTTCTGCTCAGGTATTTGTTTTCTCTGGTAACTCCTATCAATGGCAGATTAGTTCTGCGAGTGGGTTCGTAGGAAGTATCAAGTTTCAGGGTGCAAAGTCAAATGGGCAGTTTAAAGTTCCTACTAACTGGCAAATCTATTTCTCAGATATTGAAGCAAAGCCCAGGACTTATGATGCGTATTTCTCCTGTATAAAAGGTGCTCGCATTTTATGGTTACAGGATAGTGCTTATCCTATTGGGTTTACTGCTTATGGCAGGAGTGAATAGATTACTTTACCACACTGCCTTAGCTATGAAAAAAGTAGTATCGTTGCCAATTTGTTTCTTTTGGCTAGTCTTTACCTATGCTCAACAGGAAACGTTTGATCTGACTACCTATATACCTCCTCAGGGGTGGAAGAAGGAACAGAAAAAAGATGTAGTCACCTACACAATAACCGACCAGAAAGCAAAGACATGGTGTACATTGGCTTTATATGCTGGCATAGTCAGTAAAGGCAGTAGCAACCAGGATTTTTCCAGTGAATGGCAGCAACTGATTGTATCACAGTATAATGCTGTTGGAAGTCCCCAGATTAATCCTATCCGGAATGCAAATGGATGGCAGATGAAAAGCGGGGGAGCAGAGTTTGTTTTTAATAAAACTAACGCATTGGCTATGCTGACAACATTTACAGGATATGGCAAATGTATCAGCATTGTTGTATTGACTAATGGAGAACAATATCTGGCTACTATCCAGAACTTTATCAGTTCTGTGACTCTGCAAGGTGGTGATGGTAAGAGTACAGCTACACCTGTTTCTTCTTCTGGTACGAAACCCATTCCCACAGGACAAAAAGCAACGGTATGGATGAATGTTCAGATAAATCCTTTGGATGGAAGTGATCATGAAAATATCGCTACAGCTTCAGCAAATGTAAAGTTCTATGTAGTTTATCCGGATGGAGATTATTACCCTGAAATGCCATCTGCTGGTTTGCAAAGCTTTGATAAGAACAGGAGCCAAACAGGTAAAGACAAAGAATCCTGGGGAAAATTTTCTCTTCAAAATGGAAAAGGAGCGTTCCGATCAAAATATGAAAACATACAGGTTGAACAGGTCAATCTTACCCAACTAAAGAAAGTGGGGTATGCCTATAATTTTTACAAATGTGCTTCTGTAGATGGACTGACCTTACAAGGTCGATGGAGTTACATTCCAAACTGGAGCAAAGATCCCTATTATTCGCAGGCAGGATGTCGTCAGGTAATCTATTTTTCCAAAGATGGAACCTTTGATGACAGAGGTATCTGGGTGAGTGATTGTCGCAACCCTACAAAAAATCCACAGGATGCACCAGGAAAAGGAACGTACCGGATTCAGAATTTTACCATTGTTCTAACCTATCTGGATGGCCGGATTATTCATAAGGCATTTACAGGTGTTGCAGATAAGAATCCGGCAACTTATCCGGATTTACTTTACATAGGAACTAATCCTTTCTACAGTAAGTAGAGAGATGAGTTTTAGTATGCTTCAAAATCTTTTTTATTCACTACACTATTTCCTGATCAGTTATGAAACGTGTTTTTTATGTATTGTTAATGAGTAGTTTGTTGTTATGTAATGCCTGTAAAACTAGTGACCCGGAACCGGGAGCAACTAAGACCGAAGTAGGAGAACCCACAGGAACCGCAACGACTGCCAGTATTGGTGCTGCCGGAGGATCAATTACGTCTGCTGATGGATTAGTAAAACTAGATATTCCGGCAGGTGCATTGGCTGCCAATACTACTATATCTGTACAACCTATTACAAACAATGCTCCTTTGGGTATTGGAGGGATTGCCTATCGGTTTATGCCCGATGGCCAACAGTTTAACCAGCCTGTAAAAGTGACATTTAAGTATACAAATGATTTGCTTGCAGGTGCAGATGCCAATGTATTATGGATTGTGACTCAGGCAGCCGATGGTTCATGGCAAGCTTTATTGAAAAGCAATGTAAATACAACTACTAAAACCATTACCGGAGATATCACACACTTTAGTGACTGGGGCTTAGGCAAGTTTATGGATGTATCCTTAGATCCTGCCTCTGCCTATATAAAGCCAAAAGGATCTGTACAATTGAAAGTATCCGGTTTTATCGCCAGCACGAATCCAGATGATGAACTGGCTCCATTGGTGCCAATTAGCCCTAAGAGTAATGACGATGCATTGGAACTCTTAACACCTATCGAAAAACGAACTTCGCTATTCAAGCAGGTAAAATGGACGTTAGCCGGTGAGGGTACATTAACCCCTAACGGCTGGACCGCTACTTATACAGCGCCTTCTGAAACTCCATCCAAAAATCCGGTCGCTGTTTCGGTAGAGATGGAACGATACCAGGATGGACAACCTGCACAGCTATTCAGTAAGGTTTTGCTGGTGTCAAACATTACCATTGCTGAAGAGGGTGTTGTTGTAGTTAATTTCAATGGTACAGAATACAAATATAAACAATCAGGAGATGCTAATCAGGTGGCTTATGTGGTAGTTCAGAATGAGTATGTAGTATGGCAGGGCGCGTCTTCTACCGGGATTCCTAATTTTACTTTTTACCGGTCTCTGATAGGTACAGGATCACATTCACACAATTGCCAGGATGCAGCTGACATTGTTTCCTATACAGCTAGCCCTACACTAGTGTACCAACTGGAATGGTGTGACGATGAGGGAACCTGTCATTGTGCCCCTTTTACAAGTACCATCTCCGAGTTTGGAAATGGCGCAGGCAAGACGATTGCTGGTACTTTTTCCGGAAGCTTATATAATGCAGATGGGGAGTTGTTTCCTATATCAGGCTATTTTAATGTAAAGAGGATCAATTAAGAGAGTAGTGCGTCGTGAGTTTGTGCAGGCAGAACAGAAATGTTCTGCTTTTTATTTGCAGGGAATTGTCACCATCGAACACAAAAGTATTTTCAGGAAAATTCTCTTTTTGTATTTTACCGGCACACTATAACCAATTCATTTATGAAGCAATTCTTTCTTGTCCCGGCATTGCTCTGTTGCCTGAGTGTACTGGCACAAAACAAAGCAGACGATGTCAAAACATTTACACTTACCAATGGAATGAAATTTCTGGTTGTTGAGGATAATTCTATTCCCAATGCCAATATGTACCTGCTCTATCGGGTGGGTGCCCGCAATGAGCATCCTGGTATTACAGGCTTATCCCATTTTTTTGAACATATGATGTTCAACGGTTCTAAAAAATATGGCCCAAAAGAGTTCGATCGCACCATGGAGTTTAATGGAGGGGCCAACAATGCCTATACTACCGAAAATGTAACTGTATATACAGATTGGTTTCCGTCTTCTGCACTCGAAAAGATATTTGATTTAGAAGCAGATCGTATTGCCAGTCTTACCATCGATCCTAAAATGGTGGAGAGCGAACGTGGCGTAGTGTTGTCTGAACGTAGCACAGGTTTGGAAAACTCTCCATGGCGTATGTTGGGTGAAGCTGTGAATGCCACTGCTTTTCAGGAGCATCCGTATCACTGGCCTGTAATCGGATATGAAGAAGACATCAAAAACTGGACAAAAGAAGACCTGGAATATTATTTCAAAACCTATTATGCACCCAATAACTGTGTAGTGGTAATTTCTGGAAATGTAAAAACGGATGAAGTAAAACGATTGGCACAGAAATACCTGGAACCTATTCCGGCTCAGAAAGCAGCAGATCCGGTCCATCTGGTAGAACCTCCTCAGACAGGGGAACGTCGGGTGACTGTACAAAAGCAAGTAGCGACTCCTTATATGCTCATTGGGTATCATACACCTGAAGCACGCCATAAAGACTTTTATGCACTTAGTATTTTGAGCTCTGTTCTTTCCAAAGGCAATTCTTCCCGATTATACAGCACCCTGGTAGATAAAAAACAGTTGGTATCCAATGTATTTACTGACTATAGTGAAAGCTTTGATCCAACGTTGTTTCAGATATATGTAGTAGCTGCAAAGGATGCAAAAGAAGCAGACATTGAAAGTACCATTTACGAAGAAATAGAAAAGATTAAAAAAGATGGTATTACAGAGAAAGAACTTCAGAAAATAAAGAATCAGAAACTAATGGAGTTCTATGGACAAATCGAAACTATTAATGGGAAGTCTAACAACCTGGGAACCTATGAATTGTTCTTTGGTGATTACAAAAAGATGTTTGAGGCTCCTGCTGAGTACAACAAGGTAACACTAGATGATATCAAACGGGTAGCCAATGAGTATTTTAAGAAATCCAATAGAACTGTAGGTGTTTTAAAAGCAAACGTAGAAGACTAATCCCATGAAAAGAACCACTTTATATATAGTATTTGCTCTTGCCTTTGTCTGTCAGTCATTCTGTAGTTTTGCCCAGACAAAAGCTGCCGAGTATAAATTACCTGGGTACGAGAAATTTGTTTTATCCAATGGGTTGACGGTGTACCTGATGGAACAACATGAAGTACCTGTCATTAATGTAGCCGCTATCGTTCCTGCCGGAGCCATCTATGATGGCTCACAAGCCGGACTTGCCTCTCTGACTGCCACAGCGTTAAAACATGGAACAAAGAACTATACAAAGACCAAACTGGAAGAAGAACTGGATTTTGTCGGAGCGACACTGGCTACACAGGCAACCAAAGAATATGCTTCTCTTTCTGCTGGATTCGCAGCCAAAGATCAGACAAAGGTTTTACCATTAATCAAAGAAGTACTGGTAAATCCAACGTTTGATGCGGCAGAGTTTGAAAAAGAGAAGAAACGAATGCTGACTAATCTGGAAAGAGCCAAGGAAAGTCCTCGTTCGGTGATGGGATCTTACTGGTCTGCATTCCTGTATAAAGATCATGTATATGCTAATCCGGTTACAGGCAAAGTATCCACAGTTGGTCAACTTCAGGTAGCAGATGTACAAAAGTTCTATCAGGCCAATTATATTCCTAATGGATCTGCTATTGCCATAGTGGGAGATTTTAAGGCGAAGGATATGAAAGCTCAGATCTCCAAACTGTTTGCAGACTGGAAAAAAGGAACTTCTGCTCAGAAAAATCTGGCTGCCAGTGTCGTAACTGCACCAACCGGAAATAATGTTTTGCTCATTAACAAAGACGATGCACGGGAGACGACATTTTATATTGGGGGAGTTGGTATAAAGAGAGATAACCCGGACTATGTGGCTATCGAAGTGGTAAATACCGTTTTTGGCGGACGATTTACCTCCTGGCTTAATGATGAATTACGTGTTAACTCCGGATTGACCTATGGGGCAAGCAGTCGGTTTTTGCCTCTGAAAAATGCAGGTACTTTTTACATCTCAACCTTCACCGCCAATAAAACCACAGAACCGACTATTGATAAGGCGCTGGAAGTGCTTAATCGTCTGCATACTACAGGTATTGATGAAACTACCCTGCAATCTGCCAAAAACTATGTGAAAGGACAATATCTACCTGATTACGAAACAGCAGGACAGTTGGCAGGTTTGCTTACTGAAATGTTCTGGTATGGTTTCAATGAGTCTTTTATCAATAGCTTCCAAGCTAATGTAGATCAACTGACAACTGCCAAAGCCAAAGAGATTGTGGCAAAGTATTTTCCGAAAGACAAGCTTCAGTTTGTGTTGGTTGGCAAAGCAGAAGAGATTAAAAAGATTGCTGAAAAGTATGGTCCTGTAACTGAAAAGCAGATTAAAGCGGATGGATTTTAAACGATAAGATCTTCAAATTAAAACTCTAAATGAAAGCACAAAGAATCCGGATTTGGCTGGGTTCTTTGTGCTTTTTCCTTTTCTGAAACATACTATCTCTTCAATAAAATGGAGCATGAATAGGTTTTTATTAAAAGGAACCATTAGGTTAACTACATGGGTAGAATGAGTTTGTTATACCAGTAAAGTCGCTTATGGTGGTAAAATGCCTTTTGTCATAAAGTACTAGTGCTTTATTTGTCAGTAACTTACTTTTAGTCTGAAAACATCCCTAAACCTATGCGTACTTTTTTAAGATGGACATTGTCCCTGTTGATACTTGGGGCTATGCAGCCTGTATGGGCACAACTTACCACACCACCTGGCGGAGGAAACAAGAAAGCTTCCGTATCTGAAAGAATTGGCATTACAGATATCACCATTACCTATGATCGTCCGGGTGTCAAAGGCCGGGAAGGAAAGATCTGGGGAACCTCAGTTGCTCACTATGGCTTTCAGGATCTGGGCTTTGGAACCAGTAAGTCTGCTCCCTGGAGAGCCGGTGCCAATGAGAATACCACCATCTCATTCAGCACAGATGTAAAAGTAGAAGGTAAAAACCTGCCTGCTGGAACCTATGGATTATTTATGGCTTTGCAGGAAGGTGGAGCCACCGTTATTTTCTCCAAAAACTCAACTTCCTGGGGAAGCTACTTCTACGATCCTGCAGAAGATGCACTACGTGTAGACGTAAAAACAACATCCCTCAGTGAAAGTGTGGAGCGACTAAAATACGAATTTACAGATCAGACAGATAACTCAGCTGTTATTGCTCTGCTTTGGGAAAAGTTAAAGGTTCCATTTAGAGTTGAGGTTGATCTGGTAAATACTCAACTTACATCGTTTCGCAAAGAACTACGTTCAGATGTTGGTTTTAACTGGGAGCCATGGGCACAGGCTGCTGCTTTCTGTGTGCAAAACAATACTAATCTGGAAGAGGCGTTAAAGTGGGCTGATGTCGCTGTAAATGCTCCATTTCTGGGACAGAAAAATTTCACGACTTTAAGTACAAAAGCTCAGGTATTAGAAAAGCTAGGCAAAACAACCGAAGCTACAGCGTTGATGAAAGAAGCCATGCCAATGGGCAATATGCAGGAATTGCATCAGTACGCCCGTCAGCTGGTAGCTATGAAACGTAGTAAAGAGGCACTGGAAGTATTTCAGTTGAATGCAAAAAAATACCCTGCCGATTTTACTACCAGTGTTGGATTAATAAGAGGATATTCGGCTGTAGGGGAATATAAAAATGCATTGAAGCTGGCTAAAACAGCTTTACCCAAAGCGCCAGACTCTAATAGCAAATCCAATGTAGAGAAAATGATTGCTACGTTGGAACAAGGAAAAGATGTAAACTGAGAAAATTATTTTTTAATCTGAATGTGAGTGAGATTGCCCATCTGAAAAGTTGGGCAGTTTTTTGTGGCTCAAAAGATAGCGTTGCCCGGCTCCATAGTATCTCCTTTGATTTTTTGAACTGAATTCAACATATTATAGCCTGTGAGCATAGTTTATTGCATAAGTAAGGCTTGTGCATAATTCTATGCAAAGAGCAATAGGAGGAGTTGCTTTGTGATGTTCGTGAGAAAATACTTTTTACCTGGAATAAACCGCAAAATTGCTGATACGTTGAATTCACCGCAAAAAAGTTTTTGCATAGAATTCACCGCAACATTGTTGTTTGACCGGAAAAAACCGCAAAATGTTTCATGCGCGTAATTCCGGTCAAAATGTTTTTATGTACACAATTATGCGTACTACAAAATTTTTTCAGAATAGAATCAAAAGCATTTTTATCATTCAGGTGACTATGGATTATTTTAGGAAAAGCCTAGGAACGTCTGAAGTGTTTGTGTACAATAATCGAAATAGGAAGACCAATCATACACATCAGAACCAGCATACCAATAGCTGCCTTTACAGGGTTAAACGGAAGCTTTGGTGTATTGCTAAGTGGGAGAACTATTTGATTCATAACAATCCAAACAAAAACACCATACAGCAGGCCTGCTACTATTTTGTGCCTAGCCAGTATTTGAAGTCTTGGATAGAGTAAAAAATAAAAAAATGCAAAAGTCATAGCAATAAAGAAGTGAAGGAGCAGTCCTATAAGAGCCATAAGCGTACCTCCTGAAAACGCTTCTTTACCAACTACCCCACTGGCAATAAAAAGTAGTAGTCGTACTGGAGTTGTTCCGGCTAACAAATAGTTGACAATAACTGCGGTTATAAGATCCAGAATACCTGCTATCAAGCCAGCTTTCAATATAGTTTGAGTGCTTCTATGCAGAGAGGTGGGGACATTATGCGAAACAGAAGAGTGTGCCATCTGAATAAATGTCTAGTGTTATACAAAGATATTCTCTTTTGTGTAACTTGCTTGTATTCAAGTATTTATTTTGTGATAGTGTATAAAACAAACGCCTCTGCAGTGAATTCTACAGAGGCGTTTGTTTTATGTATTGTATGATACTCTCAGTTTAGGCAACTTTCTCCTTCTTATACATTTCTGCTAGTGTCTGAACTGCGAAGTCTATTTCTTGTTCTGTGTTAAACTTACTAAATGAGAAACGCACAGAAGCACGTTCTGGATTAGCCTGAATAGACCGTAGAACGTGTGATCCAATTTCGCTTCCACTGGTGCAGGCACTACCACCCGATGCAGATATTTTATTGATATCCAGATTGAAAAGTAGCATTTCTCCTACTTCTGCAACTGGCAAGCTCACATTCAGGACTGTATAGAGACTTTTATCCGATTGGATAGGATCGCCATTGAAAGCAATGCCTTCAATTTCTGTTTGCAGTTTGGCAATCATACGCGATTTCAGGCGTTGGATATGTTGTTGATGTTCATCCATATCCCGGTAGGCAATCTCCAGTGCTTTGGCAAGTCCCATGATGCCGTATACATTTTCGGTTCCACCCCGCATGTTACGTTCCTGAGAGCCTCCATGTATAAAAGGCTGTATTTTATTCTGCGCATTGATATACAGAAAGCCAACACCTTTGGGACCATGAAACTTATGGGCTGCTCCAACGATAAAGTCTACCGGAAGCTTTTGCAAATCATGGCGAAAATGACCCATTGTCTGCACTGTATCAGAATGAAAGATAGCTCCGTGCTGCCGACACAGTTCACCTACCAGTTGTATATCTGTGACATTGCCGATTTCATTATTGGCATGCATCAGTGATACCAGTGATTTGGGGTATTGTTTGAGCAATTCTTCCAGATGATTCAGATTGATATAGCCTTTCTTGTCTATTTCTACCATATGTAGCTGGATATGACCCGCCTTATGCAAGTTTTCCAGCGTATGTAGTACTGCATGATGTTCTATGGGAGACGATATAGCGTGTTTTATTCCCAAGGCCTCAATACTGCAGCGAATGGCTGTATTGTCAGCTTCAGTACCACCTGAGGTAAAGAAGATTTCAGCAGGAGAGGTATTAAGTAATTGAGCAATCGTTTTGCGCGATTTTTCAATGGCTGAGCGTACCTCTCTTCCATGTGTATGAATAGAAGACGGATTACCATAAAACTCAGTCATAAATGGCAACATAGTTTCCAGTACTTCTTTATCCAAAGGAGTAGTTGCCGCATTATCTAAATAAACTCTCATTGTCAATCTGAATTTTAATTATTTTCTTTTGTATGGTTTTGCTCGTAGTAGTTGGGATTGTCAGCAACTCAGGTTCTGATCTGTTGTCCCACCAGTTCCCGTATATCACTAATAATCTTGTTTGCCAGGTAATCAGCTGTAGACTGAGAATCTGACTCTGAGTAAATACGAATGATAGGTTCCGTATTGGATTTACGCAAATGTACCCATTCTTTACCAAATTCTATCTTTACGCCATCTACAGTGTTGATAGGATTCTTAGCATATTTCTGTTTAATCATCTCCAGAATTTCATCTACATCGATATCAGGAGTGAGTTCAATTTTATTTTTAGATATATGGTAATCCGGATAGGTAGCACGTAGTCTGGAAATAGAATACCCAAACTCAGCCAGGTGACTCAGGAACAGTGCAATACCTACCAGGCCATCCCGTCCATGATGCAAGGCCGGATAGATTACACCTCCATTACCCTCTCCACCAATGATAGACTGACATTCTTTCATGGCAGTTACCACGTTTACCTCACCTACAGCAGCTGCAAAATATTGGCCACCATATCGTTCTGTTACATCCCGCAATGCACGGGTTGATGACAGGTTAGAAACAGTGTTACCTCCCGGATGATGTTTGAGTATATAGTCAGCTACAGCTACAAGTGTGTATTCTTCTCCAAACATGCTTCCATCCTCACAGATAAGCGCCAGTCTGTCTACATCAGGATCTACCACTATACCCAGATCATAACGACCTTTCTCAAGTTCGGCTGCGATCTGGATAAGGTGTTCTGGAAGGGGTTCCGGGTTATGGGCAAAAATTCCGGAAGGATCACAATTTATTAGCGTGCGTTTCTTTACACCTAATGCATCCAGGAGCATTGGAACTGCAATACCTCCTGAGGAGTTAACCGCATCTATTACCACATTAAACCCACGTTGCGCTATAGCAGCCCGATTGACAAGGGGCAATGCCAGAATAGCTTCAATATGTTTCTGCAGATAGGTGTTGTCTGTGGTGTACTTACCTAACTTCTTTACTTCTGCATAGGTAAAGTCGTTTTCTTCTGCAAGTTTTATGATCTTTTCGCCATCAGACGCTGACAGAAACTCCCCATGTTGATTTAATAATTTAAGGGCATTCCATTGGATTGGATTATGACTGGCTGTAATGATAATACCTCCACTTGCTTTTTCCATGACTACTGCCATCTCCACAGTAGGAGTCGTTGACAACCCAATATCTACTACATCAATCCCCAATCCCTGCAATGTGGATGATACAATACGGGAAATCATTTCTCCTGAAAGTCTGGCATCACGTCCGATTACCACTTTGAAGGTATTGGAAGCGGATGCTTGTGTTTTGATCCAGGTTCCATAAGCAGCTGTGTATTTAAGCACATCTGATGGAGTCAATGAGCCTCCACTCTTTCCTCCAATAGTTCCTCGGATTCCTGAAATCGAAGTAATTAATGTCACTTTCTATACTGTTAAGGTGAGTATTGTGAATTTTGTATGGATTGGTAGTGAGTGCAATCCCAAACAAGTGTAATTAAAAATGAAGGCAAAAATAACAAATAAAAGTGGAATGCGAGGGTCTTTATATCTGATTTTATTTTATTCAATTATGAGGGTGATAGATAGTATATTTTCTTATCAATTAGAGGGTTATTTTTGTTTTATTTTAATGAATATACTCCTGTATCTTATGAAATGGGTTTTTATTTTGTTACTATAACATTTTTTATTGGTTCTTTTTTGTAAATAACTTCCGATAGACATACTAGGGCTTATATCTTTTTCTGCTCAGATACAAGCCCTACGTTTTGAGTGAGTTACATAAAAGAGTGTTAGTAACAGGCCTTGATGTCATTTTAGGCATATTGACTAGTTTATTTGATAGTTATCTATCTGTTGTATCAGACTTATTGGTAATGTCCGTGAAATCTCTCAAAGGCTGCTCTTTCAAGATTTTCCCTTTGGCTTGGATGGGAAATCGCAATAAGTTCCTTGGCACGTTGTTTCAAGGTTTTTCCGAACAAGTCAGCTACTCCATATTCCGTTACAATGAATCGGGCGTGTGCCCGAGTAGTCGTAATAGCTGCTCCCGGTTTTAGTTCAGATACAATTTTGCTTTCTCCCTTACTAGTGGTTGATGCTAGTGCAATAATGGGTTTACCTCCCTCTGATAAGGCCGCCCCTCGTATAAAGTCCATTTGTCCACCCACTCCAGAATATTGGTATGTACCAATTGTATCTGCACAGATCTGTCCTGTGAGATCTACTTCTATAGCGCTGTTAATAGCTGTTACTTTTGGATTACGTCTGATTATACTGGTATCGTTAGTATAGGAGGTTTCCTTCATTGCTACAGCCGGATTATTATTGATAAAATCATATAACCTGCGGGTCCCCATTGCAAAACAGGATACAATCTTGCCGGGCATTACTTTCTTTAATGAATTATCAATAGCGCCGCTTTCAAATAAGTCTATAAGTCCATCAGAAAACATTTCGGTGTGGATTCCCAGATGTTTGTGATGTTTCAATTCTGCCAGTACTGCATTAGGAATTCCTCCAATTCCCATTTGAAGAGTTGCTCCATCTTCTACCAGACCCGCAACATTTCTACCTATCGAAATCTCCAGATCAGATAATGGTTCTGGTTTTACCTCATAGATTGGATAATTTACTTCTATTGCTGCATGAATCTGACTTACATGAATAAACCCATCTCCATGTGTACGAGGTACTGATGGATTGATTTCTGCAATAACATATCGGGCTGTCCGTACCGCTGCCAAGCTTACATCTACAGAACATCCTAGAGAGCAATATCCATGCTCATCTGGAGGAGAAACCATAATCATGGCTACATCCAATGGAAGGATATTGCGATAAAATAGTAAATGAATATCAGATAAAAAGATAGGAATATAATCACCATAGCCTTCTGCAAGAAATTTTCGGTGATTTGCTCCAACAAACATAGCATTGGAATGAAACGTTTTCTTTAAATCGTGTTTCATATAAGGTAATACCCCTTCGGTATGGATATGAAGCAATTCTACATTTTCCAGTCGTGATGCCTGTGTTGTCATAGCATCAAGTAATACATGAGGGGTAAGCGCAACACTGTGGACAAACACACGATTGCCAGATTGAATATATTTAACTGCTTCTTCTGCAGTTGTGTATTGAAGTGAAACTTGCATGGTATAGTTTTTAATAACAGATGTCTAGACATCTGAAAAGTACTAACTGTTAACTATTTCCTGCAAGGTAGGAGGGAATTAAAACAGTATGAATGATTTGTATCACCAATAAAAATGAGGAATCAGGTAGTTTGTCTTACTATTGTTGATGATACAGAAAGACAGGCGATTTGTTTACTTGAAGATAAAGAGATTGGAGGCAATGAAAACTAGCATAAAATATATTTTTTCATGCTGGTTTTTATATTACTGGCTTTTGAGCATGGTCCAAATTTGTTCTGTGCAAATACATCTCTCTTCTAACCCGTTCCATATTCATTGCTAAACGTATACATACCAAGAATACAGGAATTATGGTGTCTTATTTTTTAATGACCAGACTATCTGCTATGTAAACAGATTCTATTTTGGAATTATGCAATACTTTCAGAAATGGCGTTGGCACATTTGACTTTTCTTGGCCAGAGGATGGGATTGGTAGATAATTGTCAGTAGGGCTGCCTTGGAAAAGAACCTTTTCTTGTTGGGAAAGAATTTCCAGAATATCAACTTTGTCCAACCAATGATAGTAAACACCTGTAAAAATGTTATAAGAATAGGCATTAGTATAAAGTTTCGAAAGGCTAGTATGATATCTCATTTTGGCAACACCTGAATAGGAAAGTGCAAATTGTAGTGCAAACTCAGGTGATGATGCCCGATAATAATATACAACAGGTAATTGATTGTAGGGAGATCCCTTCAGATATACTTGAGATGCTAACTGAGCAATTTTATCAGATTGAAGCCTATTATAAAGTGATGAAAACTGGAAGTATGCATTGCCAATAAATCCAATAGAAAAAAGGAAGAGTAAAGTTTTATAGTATGTATTTTTGTAAGAGAGCTGTTGTATCTTGTTATTCCAGAAAAGAAAGACAAAAGACAGAATGCAGTTTGATAGTATAAATGAAGGAAGTAAATAGCGTGATTGATAATGCTTTGCTACTAAAAGAATTAATAAAGTACAGGAAATCCATAAGCCTGAAAGAATCTTTACCAATAATCTATTGGGATACCTATTATCTTTCTTTTTTGCAAAAAAAGAAAAGAATATCGCTAAAAGGGTAAGTGTGAGTAGACTATAGGATATTGTCAGAGAGATTTCGTTTTTTATTATAAGGTCTAGGTGCTCGAAAAATGTATGTGTATTAATAACTTCTGAAGGCCCGGATCCATAGGAGCCAGATCGCGTTGTGAGTCCTTTTATCCAATTAATAAAATAATTTCGGGAGAAGATGACAGGGATAGATAATGTAAGACCTATAAGGCCGGAAAGAATACAATAATAGATTTTATTGACTCTATTAGATAAAATAAATAGTGGTATTAGTGCAAAAGGTGCAAATGTAATCTTGGTAGAAATACCAGTTCCGGCAATTAGTGCAAAGCCAATGATATAAAAGTTCTTATATATGCCTTCATCATCTTTATAATATAGCCTTAGTATCAGATATATCATCCACATAGAAAGAATAGCCAGTAAAGGCTCAGGAGTTACTCTTGTAATGGAATGTAGGCTTTCCAGTGATGTAAAATAAGATAGTTGAATGAATATACTATACTCTATAGCGATAAAATTGCTTAATAAGCTCCCAATAAGCCATAAGGAGATTATAGTAATCAGCAATAATACATAGTTGATTGTAGTAAGATAAAATTCAGGATGTTTTAGTACATCTTCTTCTAAAGAATTATTTTCTGCGAATAAATGAACAATTCGAATTGTTCCTGCTCCTATCCATTGAATAGGGGTTCCAGGATGATCTACATGTCCAGGAGGAATAAACTGTGCCAGATTTAAACTGTTAATCAAGTATACATAGTCAGGATCTGAATTAGTACCTAAATAGTATGGACCCTGTGCAGTTTTTATATAACTATGACATATAAAAAGGCATAAAGGCACCAATACTACTAATAGCTTTTGATATATACTTAATGATTGATTTTGTACTAGTAAAGGGTGTTTATTTTTTTTCAAGGATGACATAACATCTGAATGCTAGAATAGATCTAAGAGGAGTAAGAGCTTTCTCAAAGAATTGGAACATTGGGATAGACCAATCCGGAATCATAGATTTATTCTCGAATCCACCAGACGCAGGATATAACAGAAAACTGAGATGCTCCTTATAGGCTAGGTGAAACTGATCTCCAAATATTTTTTTGAAAGTATCTCTATGTTTAAAAAACAACAAGTAAGGAATTGCCTGATTAGAGTCCCATGGATCCTTTTCATTGGTTTCTTTCTTTTGGAAATAATCAACATCCATTATAAATGGTTCTGGGTGAAATTTACGATAAATAGGGAGCGAAAAAAGCGATGGGTAAGGCTCTAACATGATTAATCTTCCACCTGGCTCCAGAACGCGTTGGGCTTCTTTTAAAAAGGCAACCGGATTATCCAGATGGTGTAACACATCTATCATAACGATATTTCCTAGCTCATTATCTTTAAAAGGCATATGGTGTGCATCAAACACCATATCCAGCCAATCAAATGGAACAACATCAGCTGCTATAACATCTGGTTTAAATTGTTTGAAGTTTCCTCCTCCTGCTCCAAGTTCTACTGTTGGTTTTTGGGTTTGGGCTAAGTCTTTAATAATTTTAGTATACCATTCAGAGTAGATTATTTGCAGAATCTTTTTTTCATCCCAAATACGTCTGTGCTTTTCTAATATATGTTCCATGAATTTTCGAACAATAATTTATATAAACTTAATTTTATTCATCGCAAATGCCACCATTTTTAAAAGGAGCCAGCCATGTTTAAATCTGGATATATTGGTCTCTCCATAAGAACGTGCTTTATATCGTATGGGGATTTCTACTATTTTCAAATTTAATTTTGAAGAACCAAATATAAGATCAAAATCGCCAAAAGGATCAAAATCGCCAAAGTAGCTTCGGTTGGCTATTAGCTTCTGATAGTTGGCCTGCGAAATTACCTTTGTTCCACATAAAGTATCTTTTAATCTTTGGTTAAGAAGCCAGGAAAACATAATAGAAAAGAACTTGTTGCCCATTATGTTTAGTGTTCTCATCGCTTCATCTTCCATGGGATACACTAATCGGGACCCATTTATATATTCTCCCTTTCCAGATGCAATAGCATTGTAAAATTTGGGTAGATCCTCTGGAGGAACTGTAAGATCAGCATCCAGTATCACCAATATATCACCTGAGGCCATTGCAAATCCTTTTCGCACTGCATCACCTTTGCCTTTACCATCCTGAGTTGTATATTTTACATCAAGTAGGGATGAATAGGCTGCACATACTCGTTTGATTTCTTCAAGGGTATCATCTGTTGAGTTCCCTTCTACAAATATTACTTCCGTATGACTACCCATTTGAGGCATCCGTTGTAAGGCTGCTTCAATATTGCCTTTCTCATTGCGGGCTGGAATAATTACACTTATACTCTTTTGCTGAGGATTTTGATTATATTCAGCTATGCTACGTGCTATGATGAATTTCTTTAATCCAAATAAGTTAAAGAAAGGTAGATGCACCAGGTAATTGTTGCAAAGCCAAGATATAATAGGGATATTAATGGGTAACAGAAACCGTCGTCCGTGTTTAATAATATCAAAATCTGTTAGTTTGAGTAAATTGGATATATCTTCTATTTCCAGCCAGTTGCTACGTTTTTGCGGCATTTTTAAACCTAACCATTGTGCCAGGCTTAGTAAGGGTAGCCAGATAAAATTGATATAGGTGATAATAATACGGGTATCTTTGTTGCAGACAGAATGCAATTGGGAAAATGCTTTCTGAACATCCTCAAAATATCCGATACTATCGGAAATAATTATGAAGTCAAACTTCTCTTTTAGTGTAATTTGCTCTGCATCCATCACCTGAAAGTCATATTGAGGAAATTGCTCCTTAGCTATATGTATCATTTCTGGCGAAATATCAATACCTACTCCATAACTCGGCTTTAACTCGTTAAGTAGATAACCTGTACCACAACCTATTTCAAGAATTCTGCTATTTTCGGGAATATTAAACTTTAGAAATTTAACCAGGTTCTTATAATAATACTTGTTCCGCTTTATCCACGTATTTCGTTTGGGCGCAATTGTATTCATTTGGGTTATTACACCCTCTTTAATAGACGAAAGTTGCATTTGGAATGTATATGAAGGTTTTTGATGTAAATCTATACTATGTATTTATGTGTTGTTAGAAAAGATTGTCGGAGTTATTTTGAAGCGCACAAATATATAAAATAAAGGGCTGGTAATCTCTTGGCAACTACCTGTTGATTAATAGAGTCCATTTTGGTTTGCTGATTATAAATAGAATCTATTTTGCTGTTGATGGTTATTTTATTGCTATGTAGACGTCGATTAAAGTCAATCCAGAGGGAATCACCTTGATAAAAAGGACTTGTCTTTATAAGTGCAATATTCTTTTGTATATAAGGTGTATTAGTAAGCTTTATGGATTGTTGTTTTCGTAAATCTAGAAGTTCATTAATAGTTGCTTTATACCGAGGATTCATAAATAAGTATATTACACTACTAAGAACTAATAGTATTAGAATAAATAGAATTTTCGTATCTCGTAACATACTAACAGATGGAAGAAGCGATAATATATCTCTTCAAATAAGCAAGATCTCAGTGAAAAATGCGAAATTACATAGGATCTACATCAATCACAACAGTGGTTTGTTTAAACTGCTTTGTAGTTAGGATTTTTTGAATCTCTTCTCGAATCTGTTCTTTAATCAGGCGCAGGTTTATATTATCCTTCTCAAGCTTAATCAGAATATCTTTCAGGAACTGATTTCGTATCCTATTAACCAAAGGCGGTTCTGGACCAAGTACACGGCTACCCATCTTTTCCCTCAATCCATTTGCCAGTGTCTGAGCAGCCTCTTCTGCTGTAATTTCATCTTCATGTTTAATAATCAGACGAATCAGACGTGTAAATGGAGGGTAATTAAATTTTTGCCGTTCAGGTATTTCTTTTTCGTATAATCCTTCATAGTCATTTTGCAGAATTTTCTCAATTACAAACAGTTCTGGGTTGCCTGTTTGAATCAGTACACGGCCCTGTGTATTCCGGCGACCTGCACGACCTGCCACCTGAGTAAGGAGTTGAAACGCTCGTTCATGGGCACGAAAGTCCGGAAAATGAATGATGTGATCGGCATCAAATATGCCTACAAAGCTAACTTTGTCAAAGTCAAGCCCTTTACTTAGCATTTGTGTTCCTATAAGAATATCTGTCTCACCTGCTTCAAATGCTTGTACAATATTCTGAATAGCGTTTTTCTGACGTGTCGTATCCAGATCCATGCGAGCAGTCCGGGCCTGAGGAAGCAATAATTTTAGTTCATCCTCTATCTTTTCAGTACCATAACCCATTGTTTTAATACGAGTAGATCCACAGACAGGGCATTGATGAGACATTTGCTCTGTAAACCCGCAATAGTGACAACGCATTTCCTGCGTATGCTGATGATAGGTAAGACTAACATTGCATTGGTGGCAATGAGGTATCCACCCGCAGTCTTCACACATTACATAAGGGGCATATCCACGACGATTCTGAAACAAGATGCTTTGTTCTCCTTTTGTAATATTGTCTTTTAAGGATGTCAACAGTGTATCTGAAAAATTGTGTTTTAGTTTTTTCTGTTTACGTTC
This sequence comes from Xanthocytophaga agilis, assembly GCF_030068605.1. Lineage (NCBI taxonomy): Bacteria > Pseudomonadati > Bacteroidota > Cytophagia > Cytophagales > Rhodocytophagaceae > Xanthocytophaga > Xanthocytophaga agilis. The sequence goes on along the minus strand of NZ_JASJOU010000002.1, from coordinate 320,875 downwards.
TATCCTGATATTGACTAGAGAAATTTCCGGAAGTTGTGCCTCCCGAAAACGTTGAGTAAGTTTTACATACCCATATCTGCCTTGTTTGGCATTGTAAAACGATTCAAACGACGGAGTGGCTGAGCCCATCAATACCTTAGCTTGCTGAAGTCTGGCTACAACCAGGGCCAGATCCCGTGCATTGTATCGGGGAGCAGGATCATATTGTTTATAGGAACTTTCATGTTCTTCATCTACTACAATGAGTCCCAGGTTATCAAAGGGTAGGAATATTGCAGATCGAACTCCAATGACAAAATTGAACTTACCAGACAGTACCCCTCTCCACACTTCGACACGTTCATTATCAGAGAATTTAGAATGATAAATGCCCATTTGGTCCCCAAATACTTTTCGCAAACGGGATACAATCTGAGTGGTTAGAGCAATTTCCGGTAAAAGGTATAATACCTGAGAACCAGAAGCCAGTACTTTCTGAATGAGGTTGATATATACAGCCGTTTTTCCACTTCCTGTAATTCCATGCAGCAATACCGTATCTTTTGTCTTAAAATACGACATAATCTTTTCAGTAGCCAGTTGCTGGGACTCAGAAAGCTGGACATCATCTCCTGAATAGGGTACATCTGCAAAACGGGAAATGATTATCTCAAATTCTTCAAAAACATTCTTCTTTAACAGTGTTTTTAGGGCAGATTCAGAGATGTCATCCTTAACAAGGACAGATTTTTCCAATCCATCGGCATTGGCTATACGGTTCTGCATCACAGGTACGCGGGCCAGGTATTTCATCAATACACCAACCTGTTTGTACTGCTTGCGATCTTCCAGTTCATCAATCAGATCCTTTAAAGGCTCCCAATCTTCATAATCGCGGGTCAGACGAATCTTCTTGACGATTTTGGGAGTATATTTTTCCTTTACCTCTTCATATACCAGTACAGCTCCTTTTTTGCTTAAGGATTTAATAATAGGATAGATATCCTTCTGACCCAGAAGCCGGGCTGCTTCATCTGTAGATAAAGAGTTTTTCTCCTGAACAGCTTCCAGTAGCTTTCCTTCTGTTTCTGTAAGAGGAGTGTTGACATCAAACTCTGGATTATATTGTAATTTAGATTCACTATTAATCTTTAATCCGGAAGGTAATGCTGCATTCATCACCTCTCCGATATGACACATATAATAATCTGCTACCCATCGAAACAACTCCAACTGATAGATAGTAACCATAGGTGCCTCATCCAGAAGCTCAAGCAAAGGCTTGGCAATATATTTCTTTGGTGGATCCTGGTGCACACGTGCTACAATAGCTGTTAGGATACGGCGGGTACCTAATTGAACAATAACCCGTGCGCCAACCTGTATCATATCATTCATGATAGCTGGAACTCTATAGGTAAGCAGGTTGGGCAGTGGAAGTGGTACAATCACATCCACAAACAGGGTAACTACTTCAGGAAAAAGCCCTAAAGAAAGCGAAGCAGACTCGTTTATTTCGTTATCAGATGACGACACAAATTTTTTTAATCAATTGAAGGTTGGGGCTTGCTGCTATACTATTCTTTGAGATAATGACAGGCCTTCGATAAACACAAAACCCATGAACATATACAAAACGGGAGGACGAAGGTACAAAAAAAAAAGAAGCGATAGGTCGCTTCCATTTTCTTTATACAATTAAAGTGCTTGACGCAAACAGACACTAATAAGTATATCTAAAACGTCATGTATGCCTTTAAATTGTAGTGATTATAAAATATCTATATCAATACGCCGGGGAGCTTCATCTCTATCTTTAAATGGAAGGAGCACCTGCAACTGACCATGACTGTATACAGCTTGAATATGACTGCTATCTACAAAGTTTGGTATATCAAAGATCCGTTGAAACATAGGTACAGGTTCGTCCTCTTCTTCCTCTTCAATAAATTTATCAAACATCTCCGGCAGGAAGGAGTGAATAGTCAGTTTATCATTATTTACGAATATATGAAAAGACTCAGGATCTACTCCAGGGGCAGATAAACTGATTACTAATTTCTCAGCATCATGCGCAACCTGAATAGCAGTCATACTAACTCCTCCGGTAATTGTATTTAACCAGTTAATCTGGTTAACATACTCTTTCAAATCATTTTTCATAGTTGCCTGTTTTTATGTATGAAACAAAATACATTACAAGTTTTGTATAATTAGGATCTACAAATTATATACCGACCAGTTTTAATGCCTGTAGTATGCATACAATCAAGTATACATATGTCAAATTGGCTACGTTGTGTGGAAAAATCGTACCTGAATATGTCAAAAAGTCGCTTTTATTTTTTGTGTATTCTATAGATAGGGTAAAAATGTAGTTGTTTTTACCCAGCTCTACGCAGATAATCAGGTAAACACCAGGACTCGTAGCAGAATAATCCTTAGCAAACTTATTTGCAAATGCACTTGTAGGCCATTAATTTTGCCCGCTTGCTGAACTTACTGGCTTGGTATTTCATATTGCATTCGGATACTATCTTTTAAACCTAAACTCTTTGGATAATGGCTTCAACATTTGCATGGGAAAAAATTAAGGATTACGAGGAAATTAAGTTTGAGTATTATAATGGCATCGGAAAGATAACCATTAATCGTCCCCATAAACGGAATGCATTTACACCGCTGACTGTAATCGAAATGATTGATGCTATGACGCATTCCCGTTACGATGATCGGATTGGGGTAATTATATTGACAGGAGAGGGGCCGGATGCTTTTTGTAGTGGTGGTGATCAGAGTGTTCGCGGACATGGAGGATATGTAGGTAAAGATGGGGTAGCCCGGTTAAATGTATTGGATCTGCAAAAGTTGATCCGTTCTATTCCTAAGCCTGTCATTGCTATGGTTGCAGGATATGCTATCGGAGGTGGACATGTTCTACATGTAGTATGTGACTTGTCAATTGCTGCTGAAAATGCTCGTTTTGGGCAGACCGGTCCTAAGGTAGGAAGTTTTGATGGTGGTTTTGGTGCTTCATATCTGGCACGTATTGTTGGACAGAAAAAAGCACGCGAAATCTGGTTCCTGTGCGATCAGTACAATGCACAGGAAGCACTGGATATGGGTCTGGTGAATAAAGTAGTTCCTTTGGAAAAACTGGAAGAAACAACTGTAGAGTGGTGTGAGAAGATACTTGAAAAATCGCCTATTGCCCTACGCATGCTAAAAGCTTCCTTTAATGCTGAACTTGATGGTCAGGCAGGTATTCAGGAGTTGGCAGGAAATGCAACATTGCTATACTATCTGTCAGATGAGGCAAAAGAAGGAAAACAAGCTTTTCTAGAAAAACGTAAACCGGATTTTTCAAAATATCCAAAATTCCCTTAAGTCCAGTTGTAAAACTTAGAAAGGGTATAATATTGAAAATCAATGCTTTTTCTAAGTAATGGGCCTTAAAATGATGACTCTTCTACTAAAATCAGACTATATCTGATTAAAAGATTATTATTTTAGAACTATTTTTTACGAAAAAAATAATATCTTGTAATTGAAAGACGGCGTAGAAATACTAGAGTAGTACAGGTTACGAATGGAAAGTGAAGTATATTAATACCTGTCAATATAATGTGTTCATCCCTGGAATAATTGATGTATATGCTTACAGATACAAGTGTGCTTATCAAAGAAGTTACCCAAAATGAGATCTCAGATGTTTTATCTATAGCTAAAGCTACCTGGGAACCTACTTATCGGGAAATACTTTCCAAGGCACAAATTGACTACATGTATGAAGAGATTTATACTGCAACAGCTGTAGAAAAACAGATACGGGATCAAGGACATACTTTTCTGATATTATATGTTGCAGATGCAGCTGTCGGATATGCTTCCTATAGTTTAAGAGAAGACAAAGAAAGAGTATATAAAGTGCATAAGTTGCATATTCATCCAGACTTTCAGGGACAAAAATATGGACGTACATTGGTAGGGCATCTTGAGAAGGAAGTAAAAAACCGGGGAGCTCGCATGCTGGAAATGAATGTCAACCGTTATAATCCTGCCGTTCGTTTTTATGAACGATGTGGATATCAGCAGGCGCGGGAAGAAAATACTCCAATCGGAGATTTCTGGATGAATGATTTTGTTATGTATAAGGAACTTTACTAAGAGTCTCTATACCAAAAAGAAGAGCCTGTGTATATTCATACATGGGCTCTTTTTTTTATAAACTAATAATGGAACTAACATTATTTCAAGGGGTTTGTAATTAGAATGAATCCCTCTTACCTTCGTATGCATCAATCCAACCAGACTTTTGTGGTACAGCTACGTAAAAAACGAAGAAGCCGACAGATTATTCTAAGAGCGTTATTGCGACTTATCCGATTTCCTAATCTGATGATTGTTGCACTAACGCAATATCTGGTTCGTGTTTGTCTGGTAGGTCCAAAGGGCGAGTGGTGGAATCATCTTATTGATTTACATTTATTAGGCTTGGCGTTCTCCACAATATGTATTGCCGCTGCCGGATATATTATCAATGATTACTATGATATAAAGATTGATACCATTAATAAACCTCGCAGGGTAGTTGTAGGTAGGATTATGAGTAGGCGACAGGCTATTTTTGCTCACTCGTTTCTGAACTTTCTGGGAATTGGAATTGGTACACTGATTGGATTGCGTATTGGTCTGGTTAATTTTATTGCCGCTTTTTTATTATGGCTCTATTCCAATCAGTTAAAAAGACTTCCCTTTATTGGCAATTTTATAGTGGCATTGCTAACCGCTGCCACATTATGGGTAGTTGTTCTTTATAATCCTCAAAATAGACTATATGTGTATACATATTCAGTCTTTGCATTTTTTATTACATTGATTCGTGAGATTATCAAGGACATGGAAGATGTAAGGGGAGATGCTACTTTTGGTTGTCGCACATTACCTATCGTATGGGGAATACGTCGTACCAAACTCTTTCTTTATTTTCTGATACTGACCTTTCTAATCACTTTATATTCTTTTGCTCCATTTCTTCCCGAACGCCTGATCTGGTATTTCAGTCTGTTTATTCTTTTGCCTATGTTATGGTTCGTCCGGCAACTGGTTCGGGCTGATACCAGAAGCGATTTTGGGTATCTGAGCCAGATTTGTAAACTTATCTCTGTGGTAGGAGTTGTGAGTATGGTATTTGTGTGAAGAAATGGGTCTTGGTTGTTATTAAATGTGTTTATACCTTACCCAGGCTGATAACTAATTTTTGCACCAGGGCTATTGTATATTTACTACCTTTGCTGCCGTTTATTTAATTCTATTGCGAAACATTTTCTTTCATGTATTTACTGGAGTTATTTGCAAAGCTTCCTCTGTGGATTTTGTATGGGGTGGCAGATATAATCCGGTTTCTGGCTTATTATGTGATCCGATACAGGAGAGACGTCGTAGAGAAGAATCTACGTCTTTCTTTTCCTGATAAAACCGAGAAAGAACGAGAGCAGATTGCTAAGAATTTTTATAGAAATCTGGCAGATATTGCTGTTGAATCCTTGAAGTTGCTCAGTATCTCAAAAAAGGATCTCCAAAAAAGAATCAGGATAACCAATCAGGAAATTGCTACCAATTATTTGAAGAAAGGGCAATCGATTGTTGTCATGACCTCGCATCTGGGTAATTGGGAATGGCTTCTTGCTGGGAATGGCGTAACGTTAGGTTTTGATGTGGATGCTGTGTACAAAGAACTTACTACTGCTTCTTTTGATCAGTTGATGTTGAAGATTCGTAGTCGGTTCGGGCCTCATCCAGTAGAGATGAGGCAAGTGGCAAGAGAACTGGTGAAGCGTAAAAACATCACACGCATCATTGCGATGGTAGCAGATCAAACACCTTTTCCGGAACAGGCATACTGGACTACATTTTTACATCAGGATACACCTTTTTTTACCGGAGTAGCAGGAATTGCCAAACGAACCAATTATCCAGTGCTATATACAGGGATGCGGCGTGTAAAAAGAGGATACTATGAAACCTGGTTTGAAGTAATCTCGGAAGATTTATCAGAGACTACGTCAGAGCAATTGATTGAAGACTATGTACGGAAAGTAGAAAGAGATATTCAGTTGTATCCGGATCAGTGGTTATGGTCACATGCTCGATGGAAGTATAAACGACCTGCCTTGACAAAAAAAGAACAAATTTAGAATAATTAAAAAGGCTCCTGAACCCAGGAGCCTTTTTAATTGCTAACGTGTAAAATGATTTAAATAAAAACATTCCTGACGTGCTTTGCTATAAAACTGAGTAGCTGCATACTGCTGTTTGAGTTGTGTAAAGTATTTGCGATCAGCAGGAGCATAGCTAGGTGGAAGCCCTTCATAATAACTATCTGGTTTGGGTGCTTTATACAGGTAATAGTTATTTTGTTCACATTTTGCCGCCATAAATAAACTTTTAGCTGCCAGTTCTTTATTTCCTACTTGTTTAGCTAACTCGGCTGCTTTTGAATAGTAGTCCAGTGCATGGCTGCAATCTGTGTAATCATCTGCCGAAACAGATGGAATTCCATAAGGTCGATAATAATCCATGGCTCTCCATGCAAATCCAAAATAGGTTGTATTATAATAGATCGTACCTAACTTATAAGTGGCATCCAGTGCTTTGGCTTTGTCTGTATCTGCTGCCTGTTTTTTCAAGGCTTTGATTTGCTGTATCAGTTGTAATTTGGAAAAGTGTTCAGATGAACCTTCTACACATTCATGACAATCTTTAAGCTGATCCTGAGTAGGAATGCCTTCAATATCTTCATACTTATAGGTGAGCTTGCTAAAGATCTGTTCGGCTTCATCCAGTTTGTCTGCACGTAACAAAAAGGTTGCTTTCATTTCAAGCAATACATCTTTGGGTGTTGTCTTATCAATTTTTGCCAGCAATTCTTTTTCGTACGTTGTTTTGTTTGCTTTATCTGTAAAAGATAGCAACTGTTCAATCAACTGGGCATTGGGTGATGTGCGTAAGGTATAGAGATCATTAGTTGAAAGAAATTCTTTAGCTGCCTCACCTTGTTTTTTATACAGTCTGGCAAATACACCAACCATAAGGCTCTGTAAAGCCTCAGACTTTGTTTTCTTGATAGCCTGATAAAGACGTTCTTCGCTGACAGCATCAATCTTCTGAAGCTCAGCTAACTGAATCATCAGTTCAAAGGTTTCTATCTGTTGTTTTACTTCTTTGGTCTGACTGCTGGCCGGAAGTTGTGCAAATGTTTTGCGTGCTTCTGCTGCGTTACCTGCCAGATAATCTGTATAGCCCAGAGCCAGTGTCCATAGTGCTTTATTCTTGTTCTTGCCTTCGCTTACCACTTTAAAGATAAAGGCTTTTAATCCAGCAGACCCTTTCTCAAATGTATTCAGATCTTCACTCTTCATACTCTTCTTCACTTCATATTTATTGATTTCCCGCACCAGCAAAATATCCAGGTATTCAGATGTTGGGTCCAGAATATAGATATTTTTCATCTCCTCGAGCTTCAGATTATCAGGCTGAATAGCACGCAGAAAATGCAGTGTAGCTTTCTCATGATTACTTTTGCACATGGACAATACTTTTTGCCAGTCTGCATCATTGGTAATGGAGAAGCTATAGTAGGAGTTGATGCGTTTACTTTCTGATTTGTCAAATACAACGGAGAATAAATAGGCTGCCAGTGCATTATTCTGACCCGAACGGCGTATTGCGCCCGCCTTATGTCCCAATGCCCAGTATTTGATCGGACTCTCTGTATTTAATGGGGCTACCAGTTTATCATAAAGACTGATGGCTTTGGCATACGAACGTACATAATGTGCCAATCGTATTGCCTGGTAAGCATAACGTAGTTTTAGAAACGGATTTTGTTCTGTCTGATAGGTTTGTTCCGCTTTAGAGATTAGTTTAATTATTTGGGGATTTACCTGCTTAGTTTCCACTGTCCAGTCATCTCCTTCAAGGGCAAAGGGCTCACAGGTTTTAGCAAAAATGAGATAGTCTACTGTTGCTGCATCTTTCTTCTGAACCAGGTATTTAACCATTGAATTGTTTTGAAGTGTAGCACTCAAAGGAGTAGCAGGATTTGATAAATAGGTTTTTATAGCCTGAATTTCTTTCCTGGAAGCTTTATATACCAGATTTTCAATATCATTTGTTTTTGCTTTATTTTCTGTCAATGTAGTCCAGTCTGCCAGGTTTTCGCTTCTGCGGAAAGCAGGACTTTCTTCCCATGAATCATCGTACAGGCGATCAAAGGAGAAATACAAAGGTTCAAAGAATGGTTGATTGGTAAGCTCTGGGTTAAAGAATCGGGATAGCGTCCATCCATCCCAGTCGCCATCTGCACAGCTTTCCAGATCCTGATAGGGATACATACACAAAAACAGACTAATGAAAGCGATTGACCACTTTTTGAAGCTCTTCAGGCGCATAGCGAGTGAGGTTTTTTTCATCAAGATAATAAAATAATATGTGTGGTTCAGATTGGTTAACAATAGGGTTTAACAGATCAGCTGACTCTTGCAACTGAGATAAAGAGATCTCTTCCAGACGTAACTCATCTCCGCGATAAAGATACAGGGAATGAAAATAATGGCTTTCTCTGACTCGGAATTTTTTTTGTGTAATCGGTTCAAAATGAAGTGTATCATGCAATGCCTCTATTGACACGTTGGTGAGGAGGTTTATTACCTGACCTTCTCGCTGTAAAACAACCCACTGGTAGATAGGTAAGGCTATATCCAGTGGCAGTGGGTAATCTTTGAGTCGGCGCAGATACTGGCGGGCTATAGTCAGATCCAGAATGGAGTTGTCTGTTCCTCTGCCATCCAGAGAACCCATGTTGTAAAACATCAATATACCTTTATCTACTGGTGGAATGCCTGCCCGACCTGTGTACTTTAACTGATGAAGTCGAATGGTGGCAGAGATCTGTATGGATTGTCTGGCAATGTTTTTCTTTACCAGAGATGCCAGTAAAAAAAACTTCTCACGGGATTTTTCAGACCAGTCACAATCTAATTGAATCTCTTTTATGGAAAGATGATTACTATCGGCTATAGAACGAATTTTTGTTGTAATCTTAGTGGCCAAGTCCGAAACCTGACTGACAGGAATCTGGACCATAGTGCGGTTGGTAATGAAAATAGTCGGAATAATAGATAATCCATTTGGAACTTGTTCTGTGAACCGGATCTCTGCTACAGGTAGAGCCTTGCCTGCTTCAAAATTCCAGTCCACATCAAAAAACTTTACATTGATCTGTTTTACCTGCAACTGAGCCAGATAGCTGCTGTCTGTTTTAGATAGTCTGAAAGTGCTTTTCCAGTAATAAAACGAAGCATGGGGTTTATGCTCTGATGAGCAGGATTGTAACAGGAATAAGAGAATGGTTACTAGAACTATTGTATGGTACCGGCTTCGCATATATTGACAAATGGATCGCCAGCAAAAATACTATCTTTTCTGAGAAAGATTAGGCTGATACAGCCAGACGTGTCCGGACCTTTTCTGGTGAATTACCATACCATTTTTTAAATGAATGAATAAAAGCAGCTGGCTCCGAATATCCTAAAACGTAAGATACATCTGCAACGGAAAAGCGATTATGTTGAAGCAACATATACGAAATTTGTTTTTTCAGATCGTCTATGATCTGTCTGAAGGTTGTCTGTTCAGTACTTAACCGACGTTGTAATGTTCTGGGAGTGAGATTGAACACATCGGCTATTTTTTCCAGAGCAGGTAATTCTGGTTTAGCCATATTCAGAGATGCAATTTTTACTTTGCTCGAAAAAGTGGGTTCCAGCTTCATTGTTTCAATCAGTTTCAGGTATTCAGGAATCAACGCATCCAGGTGTAATCGGCTTATGTCCTGTAGTGAAGCTTTTAAAAGCGCAGCCTTAAATGAGATAGCAAAACTTTTACCTTGTTGCCATTCGGATGGATAGTCAGGAGAACAGGCAGGTGAGAATAACTGAAAGTCCAGTGGCTGCGCTGTCATCATGGCTAGTTCGCGGGAGATGATAGTCAACAGACTTTCCAGCACTATAGTACTAGCTTCAGATTTATCTCCGTCTGTAGACAAATTGATAATAATACGATCTTTTATAAACTGAATTTCGGGCTGCACAACCCGAATGGTGTTGTCTATGTAGTTATTTAAATAAAACAGAGCTTCTTCGATAGTAGTAGCTTGCAGAGAAATCTGATAGATTAACCCCAGGGAATTCATATTCAGAAAGTTTCCCAACCGTATACCTAAGAGGTCGTCTTTTAGGCTTGTAGTAATAAAATTGATAGCAGCAAAAAAATCCTCACTACTTACTGTTGCTGCTTCCTGAAGAAAGTTCTCTGGTGGAGTCGTCATTACAGAAAGTATCTCCCTTCTGGACACACCCCTGAGTTGGGCATACTCTATAAAACTGTGTAAGTGCAGAGCCAGTATTTTCATTTTGTCGCAAAATGTCAATTTGAAGTAATCCAACAAATCTACTTTTGTTCATCAACTTTAAACAGAAAAACATATGAAATTCTTAAAAAATGTAATGCTCGTAAATGCTATAAGTTCTGGTGCTACAGGTCTGATTCTACTTGTATTTGCTTCTTTTGTAGCCGACTTATTTGGTACCTCTGCTATCATTGCAGTTGAAGGTACTGGTCTTTTTTTGTTGTGTTTTGCAGCTCTAGTCTTGTTTGAAGGTTTAAAGAATCCAATGCGTCCAGCTTGGGTGAACCTGATCATTATATTGGATATTGCCTGGGTGGTGATCAGTGTGTTAGTGATAGTGTTACAGCTTTTTCATCTGACTCTGATAGGGGATGCATTGATTGGGGCTGTTGCGTTATGGGTTGCTGCCATGGCTTATCTGCAAAGTCGTGGTTTGAAACAACTATCTGTTGCTTAACCTCCTGTATAAATATCTGTTTGATCACTATTTTATCATTATATACATATGAAACGAATCTATTTTGTCGCAGTACTTATTCTGTCAGGATTGCCTGTATGGGCTCAGCAAAGTACAGATACGAAAGAAGTACAAATTGTGAAAGAGTTTTTGCATGGTGTAAGTACCAAAAATCGTGAGATCACCCATCGGTTACTGGATGAAAATGTCTCATGGGACCAGCCTGGCAACAATACACTATCAGGAAAGAAAAAGACAGCAGCCGAAGTATTTACTATGTCTGGCCAAATGCATAAAATTTCGCAGGGTACTTTTCAATTGAAAGACTATAAGGTGCTTGGAATGAATGGAAACCAGGTGATATGCCAGCTACACTTTACTGCTATACGACCTGAAGGTGCCTGGCTCGATATACAGAATACAGATGTATATACAGTTGAAAATGGGAAAATTACTCAGGCACAGGTGTTCTCGGCAGATCTATCCCAGGAAGATTATTTTTGGGGAAAATAATGAATAAGGAGAAGATCTAATCTGGCTGTTTAGTAGATAAAGCTGGTTATAAAGTGCCAGCTTTATATTTTCTAGGGACAGGGTTTCCTTCTCAATATATAGTACTACTAAGATGATTAAATTTTAATCTGCTTTTAATTACTATGCTTGAAATTTAATCAGGTTTTAATGGATTTGTGCCACTCTGTAACGTTAATATGACATATTTAATCACTCTTCTTAACGTTATAGAAATGAAAAAAGGACTAGTATTACTTTCCATATTGTCAGTAACTGTTCTGACTAGTTGTGTTACTATTCGTCAAGGTGAGGTAGGTGTAAAAAGAAAGCTTGGAAAACTGGATAATCAGGTAAAATATTCAGGAGTACATGGCTTTAACCCTTTTACCTCTACTATTATCAAAGTTCCTGTTCGTACTATCAATCTACCTTTAGCTCTGGAGAATGTGCCTTCCAAAGAAGGACTTAATATTACAGCAGAAATGGCGGTATTATACCGTATACTTCCGGAAGCAGCTCCCAAAGTATTGACCACTATAGGTGAGAAATATGAAGACGTACTGTTAATAAGTGTATTCCGATCTGCCGCAGCTGATGTATGTGCACGATTCTATGCAAAGGATATGTATACCGGACAACGGGAAGAAATTGAAAAAGAAATAACTGCTGAAATGCATAATATATTAGAACCCAGAGGTATCATTATAGAGAATGTATTGCTAAAAAGCATTGTCTTACCTAGAGGACTTGCTGAATCTATTGAACAGAAACTGGAAGCTGAGCAATCTGCCCAACAAATGGATTTTGTATTACAAAAAGAAAGAAAGGAGGCTGAACGAAAAGTAATCGAAGCAAAAGGTATTTCAGATGCCCAGAAAATTATTAATGAAGGACTGACTCCACAGTTGATTGAATATAAAAGTATAGAGGCTTTCAAACAATTGTCTGCCTCACCCAATACCAAAGTTATTGTAACAGATGGCAAAACGCCACTGATGATTTCTCCTCAGTCAAAAGAATAACCAGAAAACAGATCTGCTTGAACGAGATGATTCATTCATGCAGATCTGTTACTGAAACTACCTCTAACTCATTATCTAATAGATATTGTTTGGGTACTCCGGTTTGGATTTCTGTGTGAGCAATATTTTCAGGTGTGATATGTTGCAGATACATCATCAAGGCCCGTAGACTATTTCCATGAGCTACAATCAGTATAGTTTTATTTTCTGCTAACAGAGGAGCAATATGTCTTTGAAAAAAAGGGATTACCCGATTCGCCGTATCTTTAAGGCTTTCTCCATTGGGCGGGGCTATATCGTAACTTCTGCGCCATTGATCCACTTTGTCTGCGCCAAATTTTTGAGCAGTTTCTGTTTTGTTCAGCCCCTGCAAATCTCCATACATCCTTTCGTTTAAGGCTGCATCCTGTATAATAGGTAAATAGGTTTGACCAATCTCCTGGAGAATAATATTCAGTGTTCGGATGGCACGTTTCAGAATAGAAGTAAAACAAGCGTCAAAATACATACCTTTTAATACTTTTCCTGCTCTGTGAGCTTCTTGTTCACCCAAAGATGTCAGATCTATATCTACATCTCCTGTAAAGCGGTTTTCCAGATTCCATTGTGACTGTCCGTGCCGAACAATGACTAGTGTTGACATATCCTAAAAAGTGGTTTGTCTCAATGTGCATAATTGCTGTGAAATACCCAAAGAGTTAGATGCAAGATTCAGGCAGTGTATACCTCTTTTTATCTTTTTAGTGTTTAAGTCTAAACCTGTCTTTGAAAAATCTATATTTGTGTAAACACTTTTTACCGCAATGGCAACAATCTATAAACCTGAAAATCATATTCGTATTGTTACAGCAGCTTCCCTGTTTGACGGACACGATGCTGCTATTAATATTATGCGTCGTATTCTGCAAAGTTCCGGTGCGGAGATTATCCATCTGGGACACAACCGGAGTGTAGCGGAAATTGTAGACTGTGCTATTCAGGAAGATGTGCAGGGGATTGCTATTACCAGCTATCAGGGAGGACATATTGAGTTTTTTAAATACATGTATGATCTTTTGCAGGAGAAGGGTGCCGGACATATCCGGATCTTTGGCGGAGGAGGAGGTACTATTCTTCCTCTCGAAGCTGCAGAATTACATCAATATGGAATTACCCGTATTTATTCCCCTGATGATGGCCGGACGATGGGATTACAGGGTATGATTAATGATTTACTTGAGAAGTGTGATTTTGATGTGAGTGAAGCGGCATTAAAGGATCGAGTCAATGCTCATACTATTTCTTCATTATTTAGCCGAATAAACGGATATTCATTTATTCAAGACCATGTGTTAGTTAGTCCGGACAGCTTTGAAAAAGACGAACAGGAACGTTTATCAAATCTGAGTAGTATTTCTATACCACGTTTAATTACCATTGCTGAAAACTATCCGGACTCTGAAGAGTACATCAGATCGCGACTACAGGAATCACTTGAAAAGGGGAGAAAAGTACCAGTACTAGGCATTACAGGTACAGGAGGAGCTGGTAAGTCATCTATGGTAGACGAACTGGTCAGACGATATCTGCTTGACTTTCCGGATAAGACTATCGCTATTATCTCGGTTGATCCATCCAAACGCAAAACCGGAGGAGCTTTGCTGGGGGATCGTATCCGCATGAATGCTATCTTTAATCCACGGGTCTATATGCGATCGCTGGCAACCCGGCAATCCAATCTGGCATTGAGCCGATATGTGCAGGATGCTATCGATATCTGCAAGATCGCAACATTTGATCTGATCATTGTAGAAACTTCCGGAATCGGACAGTCTGATACAGAGATTGTAGACCATTCAGATGTGTCCTTATACCTGATGACAAGTGATTATGGGGCTGCCACACAACTAGAAAAGATTGATATGCTTGATTTCGCAGACGTTATTGCTATCAATAAATTTGATAAGAGGGGGTCACTGGATGCTTTGCGTGAGGTGAGAAAACAATATAAACGCAACCGTAATGCATGGGATGCAGAAGATGAAACGCTTCCCATTTATGGTACTATTGCCTCGCAGTTTAATGATAGCGGAACTCATACACTCTATCAGAAAATTATTTCTCTTTTGCATGAGAAGGCTGGAAGCTTTGAAGGTGGAAAGCTATCTGCACTGATGAGTTTACATCCTGAACGGATAAGCCAATCCCGAAGCAGCATTATTCCTCCCGAAAAGGTTCGGTATCTGGCTGAGATTGTAGAGAAGAGTTTGGAATATGATCAGTTTATTCAGGAACAAACCCGTATTGCCCGCCAACTCTATCAACTGAAAGGGACTATTGATTTGCTTAGAGGAAAATCTTTAGTAAGAAAAGAATCAGAAGAGGGTATGGTTGCTGCCTATCAGGAAGACGAGGCAGAAGAGCTAAAGTCACTCATAAACTGGTATCAGAAGTTGGATCAGCAACTGCATCATGAATGCAGACAATTACTCAACGACTGGAAAGAGAGGGTCCAACAATATAAGGCTGACAAATACCAATACAAGGTGCGGGATAAAGTATTTGAACAGGATTTATATACAGAGACTTTGTCTCATCTGAGAATTCCTAAGATTAGTTTACCTCGTTATGAAGATTGGGGCGATCTGTTACGCTGGATGCTGACAGAAAATGTACCAGGAGAGTTTCCGTTTACAGCAGGTGTTTTTCCGTTAAAACGTGAAGGAGAAGATCCTACACGAATGTTTGCAGGAGAAGGTGGCCCTGAACGCACTAATCGGCGGTTCCACTACCTTTCCAAAGGCATGCCTGCCAAACGCCTTTCTACCGCCTTTGATTCTGTTACATTATATGGCGAAAATCCGGATCATCGTCCGGATATCTATGGTAAGGTAGGCATGTCTGGTGTGAGTGTGTGTACACTGGATGATGCCAAGAAACTGTATTCAGGTTTTAATCTCTGTGATCCGGCTACTTCTGTTTCGATGACGATTAATGGACCGGCGCCGATGTTACTGGGATTTTTTCTGAATGCAGCCATTGACCAGCAGTGTGAGTTATACATCCGAAAACATAATCTGGAGCAGGAAACCAACCAGAAGATTCTGACTATCATCGCCAGAAGATTCTTCAAATCACTGGAAGTGCAGACATTTCCGGATGATAAAGATTCCTTAGAGCAAGCTGCCGAAGCAGAAGAGGTATCTTCTGAAGAATACATAGAAAGGTTTGGTTTTGATACAACACTTGATCTTTCGTTTACTGCTGATGGAAAAGTTGGGATCGTTGTAGCTATGAACAAGGAAGATTATCGCGATGTATACATTCAACAACTCACAGAAGAAAGTCCGGCAGTACAACAGTTGTTGTATCCGGAGATATGGAAGGAGTGGAGAGGATTATGGATTCCGGAAGTATTATATCAGTTTATGCCTGCTTACAATGGTAAATTGCCGGAAGGAAATGATGGATTAGGACTGATGTTGTTGGGAGTAACAGGGGATGTGGTGTTATCACAGGATATCTATGAAACAATCAAAGCCGATACACTGAAAAAAGTACGGGGGACTGTTCAGGCAGATATTCTTAAAGAAGATCAGGCACAGAATACCTGTATCTTCTCAACAGAGTTTGCTCTTCGAATGATGGGCGACATTCAACAGTACTTTATTGAAAAACAGATTCAGAATTTTTATTCAGTGTCTATATCTGGGTATCATATCGCAGAAGCAGGTGCCAATCCGATTTCTCAACTTGCTTTTACGCTGTCCAATGGGTTTACGTTTGTGGAATATTATCTGAGTAGGGGAATGCATATTGATGATTTTGCCCCCAATCTGTCTTTCTTCTTTTCCAATGGTATGGACCCTGAATATACAGTGTTGGGAAGAGTAGCCCGCCGGATATGGGCAAAGGCAATGAAATTGAAATACAAAGGCAATTCCCGTTCACAACGCCTCAAATATCATATCCAAACTTCCGGAAGAAGCTTGCATGCGCAGGAAATCGCCTTTAACGATATTCGGACTACTCTGCAGGCATTGTGTGCCATTTATGACAACTGCAACTCTCTCCATACCAATGCCTATGACGAAGCTATTACTACCCCTACAGAAGAATCTGTACGTAGAGCCATGGCGATTCAGTTAATTATTAATAAGGAATGGGGATTGGCAAAAAATGAAAACCCATTGCAGGGATCTTTTATAATAGAAGAACTTACTGATCTGGTAGAACAGGCCGTATACCAGGAATTTAACCGTATAAATGAACGGGGTGGAGTACTTGGCGCTATGGAGACTATGTATCAGCGTTCTCAGATTCAGGAAGAATCGTTATACTATGAAACCCAAAAGCATAATGGAAAGCTACCAGTCATAGGAGTCAATACTTTTCTAGACCCTCAGGGCTCTCCTACACTGTTGCCTGCTGAGGTATTTCGTAGTTCACAGGAAGAGAAGAACTTCGCTATTGATTCGAAAGCAAGATTTGAGACAGCGCATCTGGAAAAATCGGAACAAGTGCTGACAGAATTACAGAAAATAGCTGTTCAAAATAAGAATACATTTGAGTCATTGATGGAGGTTTGTAAATTCTGTTCACTAGGTCAGATAACACATGCCCTATATGAGGTAGGAGGGCAGTATCGGCGAAATATGTAGTTGTTGAAATTTTCTACAACCACATATTTCTATTTTGGAAAAGATTATGATCTCATTACTATATTCGTTACTAAAAGGTAAGTTTATAAAAACGATGAATAAACATAACTATCAAAAACTACTTGTCTATATACATGTCATTTTGTTAATTCTTTTAGTTGTTGACATTTTCTTGATTGTTAGGTTTGACATGTCTTATTGTACATATTGGTTAGATAGAGTTATTGCGTTTGGATGGTTGATGAGTGGATTACTAATTTTTGCTTCTTACAGGAGAAAAGGTAAGGTATGGAGCAAGCTATATTATGGTACCTTTCTTTTTTATCCAATAACCTGTGCTTTGGCTTTTTTTATTGATCGAGTATTTTTTGCAATTATTGCCAGTCCACTTATTACTATTCTATTGATACCTGATGTTTATTATAGTGATAGCAAATATGAGATCAGAGAAAATTCTGGGATAATGACTTCAAAGCAATTGATACTTATAGAAAAACGGACATTGGTGGAGAAGCTTATAGGGACAGAAAGTCTGACAGAAACGCCTGCCAAATATAGTAATCTAAAAATTATAAGAGAGACTACTGATAAAATAGAGAGCTTGGTTAGTGATGGTAAGACACAATCTGTGATCATGTTTCAAAAGTAAACCTGAAATAGTAAGATGGGCCTGTAAAGGCATTTGTTTGTTTTTCTGTACACACCTTCCTTTCTTTTCTTGAAACAGTTTCTTAGTATTATGGCAGAAATAATACTATTCCCCGTCTTATTCAATGGATGAAGTTTATAAACCCGTAAGTACATCTCGTACTACTCTCACAGAATTGATGATTCCTTCATATGCCAATTTTGGTGGAAAAATACATGGAGGTATTCTCTTATCGCTGATGGATAAGGTAGCTTATGCCTGCGCTGCCAAACATGCAGGTAGGTATTGTGTTACCGTGTCTGTAGATGGAGTTGACTTTTTGCAACCTGTTGAAGTAGGCAATCTGGTGCATCTACAGGCTTCTGTCAACCATGTGGGGCGAACCTCTCTTGTAGTTGGGATTCGGGTCACTGCTGAAAATATCAGTACTGGAGTAATACGGCATACCAACACTTCTTATTTTACAATGGTTGCCAAAAACGAAGATGGCTCCAATGCAGTAGTACCCGGTTTGCAACTAGAGACCCGTGATGATGTACGCCGGTTTCTGGAAGCTATTAAACGAAAGGAACTAAAGCAAACGTACCGTTCAGAGTTGGATAATGTAAAAACACAACTGGAAATAGAAGTGGATTTGCCTAAATTGACAGATGAACGTTGTGAGATACTGGCTAACGCCCTGAACCGATAGGTTAATTTCTGTACAGTTTTTCTGTTGTTACCAATCTTAATATTGCAGTAACATTAGTATAATCAGATATATGGATATTTGCATTGACCGAACTCCGTGCCGATGCGACCACTATTTATTTGTATATTCCTTTTACTAATTCAGGGAACCATCATTCAGGAAGGTTACAGTACTACCCTTCCTGAAAATGATACCCTCTACATTGATTTTCTGAACACCACAGCTGAGAAATACCTGAATTCCAACCCGGATACCGCATTTGTTTACGCCAAGCAAGCTTTACTCCTCTCAGAGAAAAAAGGCTTTGTTAAGGGCATTGCTGTAGCCAATGAGAATCTAGGTTTGTTCTTTTATAATCAGGGTGGTTTTCAGCAAGCAGTTTCCTATCTGCTTAATGCAATTGCTTCTTATAAGAAAGTTGGTGATAAGATAGGTGTGGCAGAAAGCTATAACCATCTGGGGATGGCTTATTACTATGGGTTAAAAATAGATGTGGCTTTGCAATGTCATCAGGAAGCCTTGAAGATATATGAACAATTGTTTGATGAAAAAGGGAAGGCGGAAACATTTGGGTACATAGGTCATCTGTATGAAAAGCAAAAAGAGTATCCACAAGCCTTAATCTATCAGGAGAAAGCTTTTAAGATTTATGAGGGGCTGAATGATAAGGCAGGACTGGGGAAGATTATGGAAAATTTGGGTAGCATATTTGAAGATATGGAAAACTACCCCAAAGCGTATGAATACTTTAATAAAGCTTTGACTTTTAATCAGGAGGTAAACGATCAGGTTACCATTATTAACAATCTCAATAATATAGGAGATACGTACCGAAAACAAGGTAACTATTCGGATGCATTAATATACACCTTGCAGGCGTACCAATTGGCTCGTAAAATGAATCAAAAAGATCGCCTGCGATCAGCTCTGAGAGATCTTTCCAAAACCTACGCATTTATAGGTGATTATAAGAAAGCACATGCTTATCTGGACTCTTCCTATACATTGTATCAACGAATTTATGATGAGGAGTCTGTTCTGCAAATGGCACGAATGCAAACCTTGTATCAGACAGAGGCTAAAGAAAAGGCATTAGTTGTGAAAGACGCTACTATTCAGTTACTGGAAGGAGAGAGACGTATTGGTCAATTGTGGATTATATTGCTGGTAACAGGAACAGTATTGTTGCTTTCATTTGGAATTATTTTTTTTCGGTATCAGCGACTTAAAACCCGAAAAGACAGAGAACTGCTTGAACAGACACAACGTGTACTGGAAACTGAACGTGAGAATACTCAGCTGAATGAACAAAATCTGAAAACAGAACTAGAGAATAAGCGACTGAAAGAACTTCAGTTGCAACAGGAACTAGAAACCCGATCCCGTGAGCTGACTACGCACGCTTTACAGATTGTTCAGAAAAACAAGTTTCTGGAAGAGCTAAAAGTAAAGCTGAACGAAATCCGAAGGAGCGAAAAGGATAAAACCCGACAAATCAAAGAACTGATAGCCTCAATTGATTATAGCTTTAAACTGGATCAGGACTGGGAAGACTTTAAACGTTTTTTTGAACAGGTACACCCCGATTTCTTTCAGAACCTACAATCTGTTGGTACTGATCTGAGTGCACATGATAAGAGATTGTGTGCATTGTTACGGCTAAATCTCAGTTCTACTGATATCTCTACTATATTGGGAATTTCTCAAGATAGTTTACGCATTGCACGCTACCGCCTTCGTAAAAAGCTGAAACTGGAAGAAAGAGCCAACCTCACAGCCTTTCTGGTTAGTTTTTAATTTTTTGATAGGCAATGTTATAAGAAATCATGTGCGAATAAAAAATCAAGGCAATGGATACACTGACTAAAATACAAAGTGACCGTTATTCAAATCGTTTTTGCCTGTGACCGGAATACCGATCACTTCTCTCAACTATTCGAATAATTGTCACTTTCTTTGTTGACCTGAATTTAGTTTATTTTGGCTGATGACTGGAGTTTAGGTCATAATTGAGAAATAGTCGGATGCTGATCAGGAATATTGCCAATAAAAAAGCACCACAGATCCCTGTGGTGCTTTTTTATTGGCAATATATTATCTATGAGTGTTTTAGTTTTTGACTAAACACCTTCTTGAATTTTTCTATTTTCGGACGGATTACCATTCTGCAATAAGGTTGGTCACCATTCTGATTGTAATAATTCTGATGATAATCCTCTGCTTTATAAAACTTAGAAAACGGAGTAATCTCAGTTACAATTGGGTCATCAAACGCTTTAGAGGCATCCAATTCTTTTTTATATTTCTCAGCAAGTTGTTTTTGTTCAGCGTTGTGATAGAAAATCGCAGACCGGTATTGTGTACCCACATCGGCTCCCTGTCTGTTAAGAGTGGTTGGGTCATGAGTACTCCAGAAGACTTCCAGTAATTCCGGATAAGAGACCTTTGCAGGG